>JADFCT010000249.1 GCA_017161665.1 Candidatus Sumerlaeota bacterium | reverse complement strand
AAGAGAAGTGACAAAAATCTGTTTTCTGTTCATTGTCATGTTCCTGTGCCGAAAAGGTATCCGTTTTCCCCGTGGTCCCGCCCATCCCGCGGTTTACGCTTTATAATAAGGACCGTCATTTCTCCGGCAAGACAATCAGCGTTTGATTGACTTTGACCTTTTCCAGAACCTTGACGCCACCTTCGGGGAAGCGCACCGTGATCCGGTCAGCCACTGTGGCCCGCCCCAACCCGAAGTGAGCCCGCGGATCGGCTTGGGAGAGGTAGCCCGTCGTCGGGACGATCTCCCGAATCTGTTTGAGGCCGTCGCTTTCCAGCGTTACGCGCGCGCCAATGGCCGGGGACTGGCCGTTGGCCTGTCGGACATCCACCTGGATCCACGCGTTCGTGTTTCCGCCGTCATTGCGTAAGAGACGGGGGCGATCGTTAAGGTTGACCACCAGCAGATCCAGATCGCCGTCATTATCGTAGTCGCCAAATGTGGCGCCGCGACCGACATATTTATTCGCGAAGTAGTCTCCAGATTCCTTGGCCACATCGGCAAAGGCGCCTTCGCCGGTGTTACGCATCAGCACGTCTTCCTGTGTAAATTCGTGATGGGCGTTGCCGTTGGCGACGAAGACATCCAGCCACCCGTCGTTGTCATAGTCGAACAACACCCCGCCCCAGCCGGTATATTGCCCGCAGACCACGGCCAGATTGGTGCGCGCCGTGAGGTCATCAAAGAATTCTCCCTGATTCACCAGGAGGCAGCCATAGCCCATATCCGGCACATAGATATCCAGTCGTCCGTCGTTGTTGATATCGCCGATGGTCGGCCCCATGGATGAGACGCCCTGACCGCCTTCGCCGAAGGCCAGTCCCGTTTCCAGACCCCGATCGATAAATCGGCCGTCGGGGCCGGCTTCAAAATAAAAATTCTCCATGGCGTCATTGGCCACGTAGATGTCCAGCCGGCCGTCGTTGTTCAGGTCCGCCACGGATGCGCTCATGCCGCGTCCGTTGGGGCGCATCACCGCCGTCGCGGTGGTCACGTCCGTAAAGGTTCCATCGCCATTGTTGCGATAGAGCGCGTCGGGTTGTCCGCTATAACTCAACGGTCCCGGATACCCGTCGGCGGCGTAGTAGGATTTGAATTTACCCGCGTCATAGGCCAGATAATTCGTCACGTAAACATCCAGATCCCCGTCACCGTCATAATCAAACCACGGCGCGGACAGAGACCACAGTGGATTATCCAGCCCCGAAGCCTTCGACACGTCCGTAAAGGTTCCGTCGCCGTTGTTGCGATAGAAGACATTGGGACCATAGTTGAGCACCAGCAGATCCAGATCGCCGTCGCCGTCATAGTCGGCAGCCGAACAGCCGAAGCCGAAGCCCTGATCGCCCACGCCGGCTTGGGCCGTTACGTCCTTAAAGGTCCCATCGCCCTGATTGCGATACAGGGCATTGGACAGTTGGCCGCGATACCGTCGGCCCCGATTGTCGTTGACGTCATTTCGCCAGGCCCCGTTGACAAAATAGATATCCAGCCATCCGTCGCCGTCATAATCAAAAAACATGGCGCCGGCGCCGGTGCCTTCGACGATGTTTGACAAATCGTCATCGCCGTAACGATGGCGGAAGGCGATCCCCGCGTCCTCCGTTACGTCCGTAAAAACCGGCCGTTTTTCTTCGGCTGCCTGCGCCACTTCAGAGGAAATGAAAGAGACAAGCGATCCCAGCAGGATTGCCCGGGGAATGGGTTTCCAGGTTATGTCGCGTTGCACGTTGGACTCCTTTGTTGTCGGTCAGTTGGCTCCCAGGTCGATCCACTCGATGAAGGTCCGTTTCTCTGACGTTGAAAGCGGAGCGGCCTTGGGAGGCGGCATTTGTCGAATGGTTTTTTCGTCCGAATGCGCCTTGTCCCACGGACGCGTGGTGTCTTTGCCCAAAATGTTCCAGATCACGGGACTGAGCCGGGCGTGACCGGGGACCAGGCGATCGGACAGAAATGACCGGGATAACAGCGGCGCCTTCGAATTCGTCTCCTGATGGCATTTCACGCATTTGGCCTCGATCAGGGGACGGATGTGTTTGACATACGTGACCTCGCGTCGTTTGTCGACCGGCGGCGCCAGGGACAGGGAATCCGTCGAGACCGCCTGGACAAAACGATTCTCCGGCGTCAACTCCGGATCTTCATGACAGCCGATGCAGCCGCGGGGTTCGTGATTCATGGCCCAGATCCAGTCACAGCTGCGGATGGCCAGGCCGTCGTCATCCACGATTTGCAGTTTGATCGGAACGGAGGCGGGAACGGACAGGTTGAAGGAGCCGTCCTCACAAATGGGGACTTCGCCCAATATCCGTTGCGGCCGAGGCGCCGCGGACTCGGAAATATCCTGGCGCTCAACCCCTTCGATCACGCGCAGATGGCGGAAAAGACCCGGCGGGGCCTGTTCCGGCTTCAAGTCATTGATATTCACGTTCATGCAATAGAATTTGCCCAGAGGGTCCGTTTCCGTGACAACGCTCGAACGACCATCCGGTTCAGCACGTGGAAGAAGCACGGCCACCTGGACATCGTTATATTTCGGATCGTTGAACAGCGTCCCCTGACGGCCGGTTTCGGGATCAAAGCGAACCATTTCAAAATCCGCCTCCGGAGCGTTCGGTCGCCAGGCCACCAGCACGTCCCCACCCGCCAGGGGCGTGGGAGCGTGATATAGTCCCTGATGGGCCTCGGTCAGCGAACGATAGGTATAAAGCGGTCGCCGCTCGGAAAGAGCCGCCAGCGTTCCGGCGCCATCGGGCCGGTCGCCCTTCGATTCCACATAGATCACCCACCCGTTGTCCGTGGCGCAGGGCATCCGGCGGACGGGATCGCCCGTGTCTTGACCGAAGATCATCATATCCGCCCCATCGACATTGACGCCAAAGAGCCGACTGCCCCCCTCCACGCGCCCCGCCGAATACAAAATCCGCCCATCCCACATAAGAAACGGATCCCGATCGTCAGCGGGATTGTGAGTCAATCGGCGGGGGGAGGCCCCGTCCAACGTACAGGAAAACAGATTCGCCGCCCCCGCTTCGTTGGGCGCTGCGCCCGACAAAGGCCCCCTCCAGCGACTGACGAAGGTCAGCTGGTACCAAGGCTCGGTGGAGACAATGGTGTAAAAGGTCGATTGATAATGCGGCGAACGGCACGAGCCCATCTCCCGCGTGACCTGACGGACCTCCCGCGTGGCCAGTGTCATTTCGAAAATATTAAAATCGTCATTGGCCCCTTTTTTTCCAGCAAACAGAATCCGCTCCCCGTCAAAGGACACGGCTGGATCACAGGCCGAGTGAAAATCCGGCGTCAGTATCTCCAGGGCATGGGGGCGAACCAGTATCAGGCGGGCCTGTTCAAACCGGATCACTTGATCGCCGGTCCGGTCCTTGATTGTTTGTGTGACAATATACGGAAAGTCCACTTCCGCCGGGACGGCCGGCGTCAGGCAAAGCGCCATAAACACAACAGAGACCAACCTGCGAACGGCATGGGTGACGGTCATATCAATCCTCCGGGATAAGGTGTCCGTTACGCCCGCCAGGGCCGACGCCGGTCCTGCGCGGAGGCCAGCGCGCTCAGGGCGATATTGGCGTCATCGACAATCTGGAAATCATACATGCCCACGCAGATAAAGTCTGCGCCGTTTTTGAAAGCGTACCGGAAGGCGTCTTCGGGTTTCAGGGCGCCAGCGGCGAGAATTTTGAAGGCGATCCACGGTTCGGGCAAGTCGTTCATAAACGCGATCGTCTCCTCCGGATGGCGACACCAGATGTTGTCGTATTCCGGAGCCAGATCCGCCGTGGGGTAGTTTGTCTCATGCAGCGTCTTGACCCAGAAGTCGGGTTGGATCCCCGCTTCCACACACCCTTGAACCGTTTCAAGTTTATGGGCGCCGATGCCTGCGGGCAGACCGTGTTTGCGAATGGCCGCCAGAATCTCCCGGATTTCCGTATATTGTTTGCGCATAACCATGGGATCGGCAAGGCCACCCTGGAGATAGCAGGCGTGGGCGCCGGCTTGGACCGACACCTCGATGCCCTTCAGGGCGTCGCCTTGAAAGGCGATGTCCGAAATGAACTGAATCTGGCCTTTCTCTTGACGCCAGTACTTGTTGATCACGCGGGCGAGGACGGGATTGCACAGAATCGTATTGATGCCACAGTGTTCCGCCAGCCGCAGCGTTTCAAAAACCTTGCGGTCGTGGTGATACGCCTTGACGAGTTTGGAGACATAGATCAGGTCCCGGGCGTGGGCCCATCCGCCGATGAGGTTCCCACCCAGGATCATCCGGCTCAGTTCCAGGTCGCCAATCTTCGCCGTGGGAATCGTTCCCTGGAGGTCTTTGAGGCGGGAGAAATTGAAGGTTTTGATCGTCGCGCCGCTGGTCGCGTCCGTGTCCTCGGTGGCGGCCAGGAGGTGGCGCTCCTCATAACTGTCCCACTGACGCTTGCGCAGGACGGCATAGGCGAAGACGCCAAACAAGGGAAGGGCGCCCAGGCCTTTGAGCAGATCGCGCCGCACGCGCATGGGACCGACGAGGGGCTGATGAACAGGAGCTGACCGGCCGGATTGGCCGCCTTTGGAGGGCTCGCTCATATTGACATAGAGCGCGCCGGATTGCTCCAGACGGCGCAGCCGCCAGGCGAGGAACAACCGATCCAGTCCGAACACCTGTCCCGTGGGGAAGAAGGCCAAGGCTACCAGCGCGGTCATTTCCACAAGGTTCTTGTCGATCCACACATAACTCCCCTCGGAAACGACGGACGATCCCAGGCCGATCAACGGCGGATTGGCGATGTAATACAAGGCCAACAGTCCCGCCCCCGCCACGCAGGCCGTCCGCGTCAACAAGCCGAAAAACAGTCCCAGACCGATGGCGGTCAATCCCCACGCATTTAGAAAATCCACCACAGCCAGCGCAGAGGGGGTTGCGGCCACCTGATGGAAGTACTCGGCGAACAACCACTTCGTGGAAGCCAGAAAGCCCGCCGCGGTCCAGTCGGGATCGAATAGTTTGGTGACGCCTTCATATAGAAAATGCCAGCCAATGGCCAGACGCATGAGGACCAGAACGGCCCATTGCGCGCCATGAATGCGCTCCGTGGCGCCGGATTGCAGATTGGATGTGACAGACACCGTGTTCCCCTTTGTAAACAATACCTCAGAGGGCCTGCGCCGCGCGGCGAACAGGTCCGATAAGGTGAAGCGATTTACTGTAGGGAACCTAAGGATTTGTCAAAGGTTTGTCAAGGGGGGAAAAAATACGCAACTCTGAAACAAAATGCGTTGCGCCATTGGCATCCGCGCGTTCTCCGTGCAAGTGGCATGGGCGCCGAAAGTGGCGCAAGCGTCTCGCCCGGAAGGTTACAAAGATCCCTCCATGGGCGAGACGCCCAGGCGCCATTCGCTGTCTTCATTTGAACGAGTTTTCCATGTCCATCAAAATAGACACAACAAATGATGAAAAGACCTCGTGGCGCGGTGGAATCTTTTTTTTGAACCATGAAGAATAGAAGGAAAAGAAGATGGTTGCGCTTATCGCCAAGGCGCGA
>JADFCT010000248.1 GCA_017161665.1 Candidatus Sumerlaeota bacterium | reverse complement strand
ACCCGTCAGGTGAGTTGAGGCTTTTTCGCAAAGCATCAGAATACAATGGTTTGCGTCTATTCGCTACGAGCAACTGCCGTTTTTAGGATCATGTGTTGTGTCCCTTTTGAGGGCCATGCGCCCACGAGAGAAACAAAGGGGTTTATTTATTTTCCTCAGCCTAATGCCGGTCTATTGCTTGTCGGCGCCCGTGTACTTGAGCAGATCGGCTTTGATGGATTCCGCCAGTTTCGCCAAAGCGTCCACCCGTTCCTTTACCTGTTCTAATGTCTCATAGGGAGCGCCATCCCGGTCGAAAAGGTTAAAGTAAAACTTGATCTTCGGCTCCGTACCCGATGGTCGCGCAACAACTTTGCCCGCGTTTTCCAGATGAAACATGAGCACATTGGACTCGGGCAACTGGTCGCGCCCGCGTAGCGGCTTGCCATAAGCGTCCCGGAAGGTGCCTTCCAGAAAATCAGTCACCCCGGTCACTTTCCGCCCGCCCAGGCTTTTGGGTGGTTTGGCGCGAAGGGCTTCCATAATGTCCCGGATGCGAATCATGCCGGTTTCGCCGCGCATATAGACCGATTTCTGGCTCTCGTCAAAAACACCAAAGCGCTGGTAAATCGAGTCAATCACATCGGGAATTGTCTGACCGCGCTCCTTGGCCCATCGGGCGATTTCAGCGGCCATGCACAACGAAACCATGCCGTCCTTGTCTCGAGCATGGGTTCCGAACAGATACCCGTAACTCTCCTCACAGCCGAAAAGGAAGGTGGCGTTTTTTTTACCGGCCGCCCGCCGTTCGTCCTGAATCGTCGCCTGGGCGCCAATCCATTTAAAGCCGGTCAGGGTTTCGACAATTCGCACACCATAAGCGTCGCAAATGATCTGAATCAGATCCGTCGTCACCACCGTCGTAACAATAAGCGGATTGTCTGGCAGGGTTCCCTGATCTGTCAACTTTTCGCAGATGTAGTAGGTAAACAAGGCTCCCATCTGGTTGCCGGTGATGAACTGCGGCTGGCCCTGCCCATCCATGGCCACCAGCCCCATGCGATCGGCATCCGGATCACTGGCCACGGCAATGTCGGCGCCCACGTCCTTCAGGGTCTGAATCGCATGTTCAAAGGCTTCGGGGTTCTCGGGATTGGGAGATTTGACGGTCGGAAATTCGGAATCGGGCTTGATCTGACTGGCGACTTCATAGACCTTCTTGAAGCCCCAATCATTAAGCGCCCGTTTAGCCAGAACGCCTCCCACCCCGTGGAGGGGTGTATAAACGACTTTGACTGCGTTACCGTTCTTTTTGTTGCCCACCGGATCGAGTGAAGCGGCGCGAATGGCCGCCAGAAACTTACGATCCATATCGGCGCCCAGCAGATTAATAACGCCCTGTTTTTTGCCAGCAGCCAGCGATAACCGCCTGACCTGGTCGAGAGAGGCTATTTTCTGAACTTCCTCGATCACGCCCACATCATGGGGCGGAATCATTTGCCCTCCGTCATCCCAGTAGGCTTTATACCCGTTGTATTCCGAAGGATTATGGCTGGCGGTAATCATTATCCCCACATCCGCGCCCAGTTCACGCACAGCGAACGACACTTCGGGCGTCGATCGAATATCTTTAAACAAATGAACGGTAAATCCATTGCCCCCCAGGACCTCTGCCGTTACTTCGCCAAAAAACTTTGAATTGCGTCGGGCATCATAACAGACCACGGCTGACAATTTCTTGTTCTTTTTGACCGACTTCACATAATTGGCCAGGCCCTGGGTGGCCATGGCCACAACCGGCTCATTCATCCGGTTGGTGCCGGCGCCCATCACCCCGCGCAGCCCCCCTGTCCCGAAGGCCAGATCTGTGTAGAAGCGATCACGGATGGCGGCGGCCACATCCTCGGGAATCAATCCCAGGAGTTCCTCGCGCGCTCCATCAATTTTCAGCCATTCGGCAAATTTGCCATACGTCTCATCAATCGATCGAATATCAGTCATCCGTCTTCATCCTGTCTAACGATTTCACAGACACGCCCAGAGCAACCTCTTAATCTATCCCACTTAACGCCAATGATTTCAACCTTCTGCGCGCCAATCCGTTCGCCAGGCGGCCTCGACGTCGCTCATGGGCAGGTCGATCCACTGATTGATGTTCAAACGGTCCCCGCCCACACGCCCCATCTCGCGCAGCCCCACTTCTTCGTCTTCGCCCATCTGTTTGAGCGTATCGACATGTTCGGGACTGACACTGATGATGAAGCGCGACTGATCCTCGCTGAAACAAAGCGTTGCCGCGGGACGCGCCGTCGGGCGGTCCACGACCGCGCCGGTCGTCTTCGGCCCCATCAGACAACATTCGGCCAACGCCATGGCGAAGCCGCCGTCGGAAACATCATGCGCGGAACGAATCAATCCACGGCGTATCGCATCCAGCACGAAATCATGGGACATGCGCTCGATGGCCAGGTCAAACTCGGGACACGGCCCAACCACGCGGCCGGCATAAGGGCCCAGGGCCTGATAGCGCGCGCGCTCGTCGTCAGTCAGACCGGGGGCCACCCGTTGCAGATAGACACTCCCCCCCAGGGACCGGGCCTCGGGGCCCACCTGGAAGATCACGTCGCCTTCGTTCTTAAAGCCGGCGGTCGTGATATGGGCCGGATCTTCAATGAGACCAACCATTCCAATGACCGGCGTCGGGAAGATCGCCTGCCCATAGGACTCATTATACAACGACACGTTGCCCCCCGTAACGGGCGATCCAAAAGCGCGGCAGGCGTCACCCATTCCAGCGCACGCCTGCTGGAAGTAATAGAAGATTTCCGGTTTTTCCGGGTTGCCGAAGTTCAGGCAATTCGTGATCCCAATGGGTTTGGCGCCGACGGCGATGACATTGCGAGCCGCTTCGGCCACGGCGATCATGCCCCCCCGGTGGGGATTGAGGGCGCAATAGGAACTATTGCAATCGGCCGTGATAGCCAGAAATTTATCACCGGCGCCGCGCACGCGAATGACCGCCGCGTCTCCGCCGGGGGCCACGATGGTGGCCGTCTGAACCATGTGATCGTACTGCCGGTAAATCCAGTCTTTGGATGCAAAATTGGGATCCCGCAACATATCAAGCAGAACCGGTCCCAAGTCCGTTACGGCCGCAAAAGGTTTTTCGTCCACAACCCGCACCGAGCCCTCGGGGGGGGACGACGCGGGTCGATTGTACACGGGGGCTTCATTGGATATGGCCGCCGCCGGAATTTGAGCGACAATTTCGCCATTACACTCGACGGTCAAGAGACCGTCGCTCGTCACCTCGCCCAGATCGTGACAGCCGACTTCCCATTTATCCAAAATCGCCTGGACCTGTTCCAGTTTCTCAGGCGCCACGATGGCCAGCATTCGTTCCTGCGATTCGGACAGCATGATTTCATAAGGCGTCAGGTTCTCGGCGCGCAGCGGCACGCTGTTCAAATTCATCCGAACGCCAGTGCCACCGCGGCCGGCCATTTCACATCCCGAACACGTCAAACCAGCGGCGCCCATATCCTGGATCCCCTCGACGGCCTGACTCTGAATCAATTCCAGCGTCGCTTCCAGAATCCGTTTGCCCATGAAGGGGTCGCCGACCTGAACCGCTGAGCGCTGTTCTTTGGTGTCATCACTCAGTTCAACACTCGCGAAGGTGGCCCCATGGATACCGTCACGCCCTGTTGAGTTTCCGAAATAGATGACACGATGGCCCGGGTTGCAGGCCTGCCCATAGGCAATTCGATCTGAGCGCACAATGCCCACGCACATGACATTGACAAGGATATTTTCTTCGTAACAATCATTGAAATGAACTTCACCGGCCACGGTTGGCACGCCGACACAGTTTCCATAGTCGGCAATACCGGAAATAACACCGTTCGCGAGATACCGCGTGCGCTTGGTCTTGGAATTGCCGAACCGCAAGGGGTCGATCATGGCCACCGGGCGCGCGCCCATGGTGAAAATATCGCGCAGGATCCCCCCCACGCCGGTGGCGGCGCCTTGGTAGGGCTCCACCGCGGAGGGATGGTTGTGTGATTCGATCTTGAAGCAAACGGCCCACCCATCGCCGATATCCAGAATCCCGGCATTCTCGCCCGGCCCCTGTATGACATGCTCGCCGTCAGTGGGCAGTTTGGCCAGAATGGGCTTGGAGGACTTATAGGAACAGTGCTCGCTCCACATGACCGAGATAATCCCCAACTCCGTAATGGAGGGTTCCCGCCCCAGGATTTTCAAAATCCGCTCATACTCCTCCGGCGTCAAACCATGGAAAGCGACGATGTCGTCGGTGATTTCCACCGGGTTGTCCTGAACGGGCTGGAAACTCGGGGGATCAATGGCATGGCTGAAGTCGATATCCGGTTCGGCGTTAAAAGCGCGAAGTTCCGTGGATTGATTCTCGGTCGGCATGAAGACTGTCCTTGTTTTGAGCACATCGGCAAAGTCGAAAAGCAGGATTATTATCCAACATTCCGCGTCCTGTAAATCGCTTTTCCACCGGAAAAGACAGAACGCAATGCCACAGCCCATCCGCCAACCTTTCCGCTTCCTTCAAGGAAAACGGATGCGCTCTCACCCCTTTGTCACGCCCAGACCACTACAGCGTTTGAGCGCGCTCGTCATCACCCGACTGTCGGTATCCTTCTTGGCGGATGCATTCCGAAGAAGGCGTTTGAGCGTCTCCTGTGTGGATTCAACAGCATCAATCTGTACGGCGGCAGCCATCAGATACTGATAGGCGCTGACAATATCGGATGGGAGCGGATCGTATCCGTATCCGTCGAGCAAAAGGTGAATGGCCTGAAGGGCCACTTTATGGGCGAATTCCGGCGCGTCGTTTTGGAAGTCACGGGCCGCACGGATGAGGGTGGCTGGCTCGACGGTGGATGTGCTGGCGCACTGGAGGGCGATATCCAGAAAACCGGCATCCTTGGCGGCGGCGAACCACTTCCCCCTCTCGCCATGAGAGGCAATGAGATCCTCGAGAATCTGTCGAGGCGCTCTGTCCGGGTACTTTTTCACCAACTTTCGGAAGATACTGAGGTAGGTTCCGCCGGCAAGAGCCTTCAATCCATAGCGCTTATAGGCTTCATCCGATCGGCCGGCATTGAGCAAAAGGCCTTCACAAAATTCCAGTATCTCAATGTTTTCCTCCCGGTCATGATGTTGGCGGCTTTCGGCAAAAGCCAGCGCCTCATCCAGCCGGCCCTGCTGAACCAGAACGCGCGCCCAGAATTGATCGAAAGACCAGAATTTATAGGATCGCAAATTTTGAAGTTTTTGAATATCCGAATACCGTTCCGCATGGAACAAGGCGGACAGGCAAAGGGAAGGGCTTTTCACGCGCTTGAGAGGATCATAGTGTTCGGCGCCCCAGGACTGCTCCAGGGGTTCCAGAATGCGATCCGCCCATTCGCTCGCCAATTCGACGGAACCGCAAATCGCTCCCCAGTGTTCCTCCACAAGCCACAAAAACGACACGCCATCGTCACAGATGGCCTGATACAGGCGCTCGGTCATTTTCTTCCGGTCCGCCCCTTCGGCCGGCGATTGGATCAGGATCGGGATCAAGGCCTCAACCGTTCGATTGAC
>JADFCT010000247.1 GCA_017161665.1 Candidatus Sumerlaeota bacterium | reverse complement strand
GCTTACAGAAGCCATGTCAGGCTCTGGACAAACACAAAAGCCGTATGGCCATGCGCCCACGAGGGAAAAAAAGGGGATTATTTTCTTCCGCGTCCCTAAAAATCCCCAAAGAGCATGGGTGATGGCTAAAGCCTCCTGTCGAGAAGCCGCGCTGAAGCGCGCTTGATTGAGTGAAGCCCCATCGGACCCACCACCTGAAGGTGGGGGCAAGGAAGAGCCGACTGAAGCCAGCTAATTAGTTTCAAAGAATCCTCTTTTTCCACCATCCCGGACAGGTCCGGGAGGCGCCCATTTTGCCGTCTTACCCATGCACCCATGCCCCGTCCACGGCATTGGGCTTGACTGTCTTCAGGAGTGAGGCGTATGGATTCAGGCAGAATCGCTGAGTTTCGAAGGATATCGAATTATTTCGTTAAATCAGCGATTTAATCGAATGCCTATGCCAGGGAGGCCTCCACTATGCGCGCCCACTGCCCGTTTCATACCCCTTTGACCCGTTCCGGCGTTGTCCTCCTCCTGATCGCCAGCGCCTGGCTGTTCCAAACGTCCGCGCGAGGACAAACCACCCCCATCCTTTCGCCGCCCGATCCGACGTATCTCAATGTGATCGGCCTCTCGCCCGGGCCGGGCGAACGACTGACGGATCACATTCTGATCACCTTCGATCAGGCGTTGCCGCCGGAGGTCCAAGGGGCCTTGCGAACGGGCCTGGACGCATTGAATGCCTTGCAGAATCTTCAGGTCAAGGTCAATTCAAACTACCTGCTGATTTCTCAACCGTTTGACTCGCAGCAACTGGTCTCCCTCCTTCTGCCGCCGGACCTGACGCTTCCCGACGGCAAACGCCTCAATCCGGCCCATTGCTCGTTTTTATTCTCCGGATTTGATTTGAAGCCCACGCAGATAACCTTGATGAACGATGACCGGGAATGGGTCCAGTTTGGGCTCAGTTTCACCGGACCCATTCTTCTTGATGACCTGAAACAGCATTTGCAGGTTTTTGACGCGAACGACACCCGTTCCTCTTTCACGCTGGAGCAATCCGGCCCTCGGCAGGAAACCTGTCGGATCACGCTCCAGGAGCCTTTTAACTGGCCTGCGCGAATTGTTGTGAGCCAGGGAATGCCCAGCGCGCCGATCACCATATCCCTGCGCGCCGCCCAAGAGTTCGAGCGCCTGGGCGTCCCACCCCCTTTGCGCCAGGTTTTTCAGGAAGCAGACCATGTCCTGACATTTCCTTCATTCGAACAGAACATTGGGTCCCGGTTCATCAGCATCAAGCGACTCCAGTTCCATGAAGTCCTGCCCGATAAGCAAACCATTCAAATCGAATTCAGCCATCCGGTTCATCCCAAGGATCTCGCGCAACACCTATCGATCAAGGATCATCAGAGCGGCCATGTTCTCCCCTACGCGATCCAAACGGACAACTGGAGTGGAACGCAGATCCTCGAACTGAATCTGGATAATCCCGGCAATATCCATCTGGACATCACCATCGCCAAAGGTCTGTCCGCATCCAGTTTCCGGACCTTGCCGATTGACTACAAGAGCCGTCTGAGCCGGGGCGTGGAGGCCCTTCGCATCACCCGCACGGACATGGGCACACGCTATATCAACGGGCGCCCGGAGCCCTGTCTGTATATCTATCTCAACAAAAACGTCGATGGGGCTGCGCTGAAGGAGAAACTTCAGATTGAACCGGCCATCGAAAATCCGGTGGTTGAATGGGACCGCTATCGCAACGGCTTCTATATTCTGGGCAGTTGGCGCTCCAATCGAACCTATGCCATCACCCTGGAGGCGGGGCTTCGCGATCGGGAAGGATTCACATACGACGCGGCGCTGTCCTTCAGTTACACCACTCAGGAGGTTCCGGCCTCCATCCGTCTGACCCATTCGGGGAAAAGTTATTTCCCCCGGCGCACGGCCTTCCCGCTGGAAGTGATCACGCGGGAGCTGGACGGCGCGGCCGTGACGCTCTATCGCGTCTTCCCCAATAATGTGGCCCTGGCGGCGCGTGCGCAATATGACGGCAAGCCCTATGGCGAATTCATGTCGCAATGGGCCGAGGAAGTCGATACGCGGACCATCGATATTGCCACGCTCCCGGACAAAGACTCGCGCACCCGACTGGATGCCGCGTCGATGTTGCCTGTCGGCTCGCGGGGGATCTATGCCATGCAGGTCCGAGGGCGACAAAAGGGCCTGATCACGGAATATGAGGATTCCCGTCTCCTCATGCATACGAACATGGGTGTTCTGGCCCATTGGACGGGCGAGGAACTGGTCGGTTTCGTCCATAATCTGTTCGACCTGTCGCCTCTCACGGAAACCCGCGTGACGGTTTACTCGGTAAAGAACCAGATTCTGGCCCAAGGGAATACGGACCCTCAGGGCATTGTCCACTTCAAGGGCTTTCGTTCGGCCCTGGGCGAGCCGGTTATCCTGGTCGCCGAGCGGGAGGACGACTACACCTTCTTGAATCTCCAGCCGCGTTCCGAGGACAACAGCAAGGTCTCGGGCGTGGGCTATGAGGCAAAGAACTACGACGGCTTTGTCTATGGCGACCGCAACCTGTATCGCCCCGGCGAGCCGGTCCGGCTGCGCTGGTCGATTCGGACCCACTATGGCGACGCGGCGGCGAGCATCCCCCTGAAACTGAAAATCTACAAGCCCAACGGCGCAGAAGCCCTGGATCAGCGAATCGTCACGTCGGACTTTGGAACGGGGGACTATACCTTCGCGACGCAGGCGACGTGGCCCACGGGCGAATGGCGCGCCGACGTGGTGGTTCCCGGCAGCGACCGACCGGTGGGGCAGTATCGTTTCAGCCTGGAAGAGTTTGTCCCGCAACGGCTCAAGGCCGTAGTCGAATTGGAAAAGACGGTCTGGGCTTCGACGGAAACCCTGCCTCTGACCGTGCGGGCGGAGCACCTGTTCGGCGGCGCGGCTTCGGATCGGCGGACAGATATGGAAATCATTTTGTCCAAAGCCGTCTGGGCGCCGGAAGCCTATAAGGATTATCACTTCTCGAACGACAGCGAATTCAAAACCGCCCGCGTGGCCCTGGGCGAAAAGACGACCGACGCCGAGGGGCGGGCCGAATATGCGGCAGCCTTCCCGGACGCGGCGCGCTCGGCCACGATGCCTCTGGAAGGCGTGGTCATGGCCCGCGTCTTCGAGCCGGGCGGACGCGCCGTCTCCGCCGCCCAAACGGTGACGCTGTTTCCGTCGGCCGTCTGCCTGGGCCTTCGCGTCCAGGGCGATAATGGAGTGGCCCGCGTCCAGGTCGTCGCCGTCGATTCCAACGGAAACCCTGCGGATCTGGAGGACGTGACCGTAACGCTGGAGCAGCGGCGATGGAGTTATTATGTGCGCCGTTATTACGACAGCAATCAATCGCGGTGGTCTTATGACTATAACACCCTCGATCGGCAAACGGTTTCGCTGAAGAACGGTCAGGGCGAGGTCGCCTTCAGGAATTTGTCTTCTTACGGCTCTTATCGCATCAAGGTGTCCTCCGAAAAGACCCCGCAATACGCCACCCGGTCGCTGTACGTTTCCTGGGGCGGCGCCATCCAGGCTTCCGATTCCATGGAAATGGAATTGCTGACTCTGTCCCTTGACAAAAAAGAATACCAGCCGGGCGACGAGGCGGTGGTCTCGCTTCGGAGTCAGTTTGACGGCCAGGGGCTGGTCGTCTTTCAGGACGGGGCGATCCGGCAGATGGTCCCCGTGACGATCCGGGATGGCGCGGCGGAGGTTCGCTTCCGCGTGGAACGGGAACACGCGCCCAACATCTGGGCCGAGGCGACGATTGTCCATGCCATCGAACCGGGCAAGCCCCAGGTCCACCCCTTCTCCAGTTTCGCCACGGCCAATATCGTGGTCCGCGATCCGCGACGCCGGATGACCGTGTCGCTGCCGGATCTGCCCAGCGAGGTTCGCCCGGCTCAGACGCAGTCCTTTGTGATCGAGACGCGCGACGCTCAGGGCGAGCCGGTGGAAGCCGAGGTGGTCCTGGCCGCCGTGGACGAGGGGATTCATCAAATCAAGCAATACCAGACGCCCGATCCGTCGGCGTACTTCCTGCGCACGCGACGGCCCGATTTGCGGCGGGCGCATTATTATGACCTCATCGCTTATGATTTCGAGAAGCCGGCGCCCGGCGGCGGGCACCGCCGCGTCATGGAAGCGGCCATGGCCAATCGGCTGGCCATGCAAGACGAGTCCTGGATCAAGCCGGTGGCCCTCTGGTCCGGCGCCGTGCGGACGGACGCCGACGGGCGGGCCGTCGTGGAACTGGACCTGCCGGAATTCAACGGCCAGCTGCGGCTCGTGGCCGTGGGCTTCAACAAGGAAGCCTTCGGCGCCGTGGGGCGACCGCTCATCGTGAAGCGACCTTTCATCCTCCAAACCAGCCTGCCCCGATTCACGCTGCCCGAAGACTTCTTCACCGCTTCGGCGACGCTCTATAATCAAACCGACACGGCGCGGCCGATTGAGCTCAGCTGGAACGCCGGCGGCGCCCTCGAAGCGGAACTGGCCACGACGACCTCCGTCGTGGGGGCGCAGAGTGAATGGACCGTGCCCGTCGATTTACGGTCCGGTCGCATGGTGGGACAAGGCGGCGTGGTCTGGGGCGCGGTCATCCGCGACGACGCCGGCGCCGTCCTCGAGCAACTGCGCCTCAACCAGCCCCTGCCCGTCCGGGCGCCGTCTTCGTATCAGGCCCTCCACGACGTGTTCGTTCTGGACGGACACACCAGCCGGACCCTCCGGGCCGAGGCGTTTTTCGAAGACGACCGTCTCGAGCTGGAATTGGTCGCCGCCGGAGCGCCACAAACCCAACTGGCCAACGCCCTGCGCTACTGTGTCGGCTATCCCTATGGCTGCATCGAACAGACCTGTTCGCGCCTCCTCCCCCTGTACCTCTTGCGCAAGAGCGAGGGACTCGTCGAAACCGCCTTTGGTCACGAAGTGGACCTCGATGAGTACATCCACAGCGGGATCCTGCGCCTCCTGTCCATGCAAACACCGGAAGGCGGACTCGGATACTGGCCCGGCGCCTCGGAGCCCTATCCCTATGGCTCCGTGTACGTGCTCCATTTCCTGACGATCGTGGAACAGGACGGCGCCTATCCCATCCCCCAGGACGCCATGAAACGCCTGCGCGATTATGTGTGGACCCTCGTCAAAACGGAGGGAGGCGCCAACCGGCCCTTCGACGCCACGTATTTGCGCGCCTATGCCATCTATGCCTTGACCCTGGGCGGCGACACCCAGGCGGCGCGGGAAATCGAGCGGTTCGACACCATCGACATCGCCACGTCGGCGCGCTACCTCCTCGCCGGCGCCCTGGCCCATGCCACTCACGACAAGGAGCGGGTGGCCCGGTATCTCGAAGAGGCCCCCTCGACACCCTATATGGAACGCTCGTGTTCGGGGATTTTGAATTCGGAACTCCGGAACCAATCCGTCGAGCTGATGATGAAGCGGAGTCTGGGAGACACATCCGCGGCCTATCACGCCCTGGCGCAGGAATTGATTGAGGCCGTCAAGACCCAACCCGTCCGGGGACACATCAGCACGCACGAAGCGGCCTTCATCTGCAC
>JADFCT010000246.1 GCA_017161665.1 Candidatus Sumerlaeota bacterium | reverse complement strand
GGTTCGCTTCGGGGCGCGTGCTCGTCATCCTCTTCAGGCAAAGACCGGTTTCCCCACGTTATTCATACCGCGATTTCCGGCCGCCTCTCAATGGAATTTTCTCGCCAGCTTGATCAAAAGAGTCGTTTCGGCAGGGAGATGGGCGAAAAACGGCTTGCCAGCCTCCGGGGATTGGACCGATAAAGAAAATCGGCCGCCAGCATTGCGCCTTCGACGCCTCCCATTCAAGTCCAAAGGAATCGGCAACCATGAGTATCGCGACATTAACCCCTGAGCAGCAACGGATCGTTACCGAAACGGGGGCCTTGATGCAGGGCCATTTTGTTCTGGCCTCGGGGCTCCATTCCGGATTCTATTTCCAGTGCGCGCAGCTCTGTCAGTACCCGACGGTCATGGACCAAATCTGTGGCGAGCTCGCCGGACGTCTCCCGCGGGCTGATGAAGTGGAGACCGTGGTCAGTCCTGCCATCGGTGGGATTGTGTTCGGCCAGGAAATGGCGCGCGCATTGGGCTGTCGCGGGATCTTTGCCGAAAAAGAAGAGGGCCGCATGGTCCTGCGCCGGGGGTTCTCCTTGCGCCCCGGCGAAAAGGTCCTGTTGGTCGAAGACGTCACGACCACGGGGGGGTCGGTGCTCAAGGTGGAAGAAACGGTCCAGGCCCTGGGGGCGGAGGTGATTGGGTTTGTGACGATTGTCGATCGCAGCGCCGGCCGGTTCCGGCCCGACGCGCCCCTGACGGCATGGGCCAAACTGGAGTTTCCCACATACGAGCCGGATCAAGTCCCCGCCGAGTTGAGCGCCATTCCGGTCAGCAAACCCGGCAGCGGCCGCAAGTAGGCGAATCCTTCTCAAGGGACCTTTTTATGCATTCTCATGATTTGACGATCATTTCGCCCGATCCCGAGACCCATTTGGATGCCATCGCCGACCTGGTGGGCAAGACGTTCAACCGGCGTGGCTTTTATGAAAGCCGACGGCGCTGTCGGGAGTGGGGGATTCGCCATTCCCATTATGATTGGAAGGCGTCGCGGATCGGGCTGTTGGATGGTAAGGTGATTACCCATTTTGGCGTCTGGCGGATTGCGATGCGGATGGGTTCTGCCACGGTCCAATGCGCGGGTGTGGGTATGGTGGCGACCCATGGTGATTATCATAAACGCGGGCTCATGGCCGCGACCATTCCCGAGGCCCTGTCCGCTATGAAAGACGAGGGATACGCTCTCTCTCTCCTCTTTGGCATACCCGACTACTATGACCGTTTCGGATACGTTCGGGCCTGGTCGCCGACCAATTATATCGTCAAGCGGGAGGATCTGCCCTTCAAGAAACCAATCCATCGGGTGTCCAAAATCAAGCCGGTCCAGCGGGAGGAACTGGTCGCCATTTACAATCGCGAACATGCGCGGTTGACTGGCACAGCTGTTCGCCCGACGTATGTCCGCGAGTTTGCCGGCGGTCCATGGGAAGGCCGTCTCTGGCGCAACGACGCCGGTGAGACCGTGGGGTATCTGTTTGGTCGGTTTGAGGGCCGCCGTCTGCTGATCGCCGATACCGGCGGGCCTGTGGATGAAATCCTGCGCGTCGCCGGGCGATTGTGCCGGGAGGGGCATTGCGATGATGTGGAGTTTGTCACCCCCCACGGGCGTAGTGAATTGGTCGCCCAGTTGCGGCGGGGCAATTGCCGGGAGGTGACGGGACATTATCGCTGCGCGGGGCCCATGATACGCGCCGTTGATTTTGAATCAATGGTGACCCAAACGAAACAGGATTTGTCCCGGCGTTTGGCGGCCTCCACCATGAAAGGCTGGACGGGCGTCGTTGAGGTATCATTGAGTGAGCGGCGCGTGGGGCTGGCCTTTGACGCGCACGGCGTCACGGTCCGACCGGGCGTCAAATCCCGGCATCATATCCGCGGTGGCGGCGAGGTGATTCGATTGCTCCTCGGCGCTGACGATCCCCACCGAATTGTGGCGGACGCCGGACTGAAAGTGGGCGGCGAGATGAAAGTCCTGGCGCCCATTCTTTTCCCCAATCAACAGCCGGTCATCAACCGGTGCGATCAAATATAGACGTTATTGCGACTCCGATTCGTTGATCAGGAAATTGCGTATCCGAAGGGCATGGCCCTTGCTGTTTGGATTTTTCCGGTTCGTGAGTTCGACGAACAGCCGGTGATCGCCGGCTGGCAAGTCCGCATCCAGGATATAGGCCCACGGGATGTTGAGTCCGGCGCTCCATGGGGTGAAGGTGTCGAGTTCGCGAACCGGTCCATCGTCAATCCGGTACTCAAGAATCCCCGCATCCGGTCCCGCGGCGACAAACAAGCCCACCGCCCGGCCCTGGAACGGGAGTTCAAAGGAACTGCCGGCGGTCTCACCAATCAGCAATGTTGTGTCCGTAAAACCGCCGCGTGTCCCCCCGCCATTGTCGATGTGATAGTCCGGTTTTATCTGGAATCCCTTGAGGGCCTCGGCGGATGCCAAGGGCGCGAATTTGCCACGCGAGTAACACTGGGGATCCAGAGGATCGGGCAATGGGCTGGGAGTCACTTTGGAGAGCGAGGGGCTCTCCTGGAACATCGACTCCAGCAGTCCCCGGATGGCCCGGTAGTACAACCGCTGTCCAAAAGGGGAGGGGTGGAGATTCATGAAGTCCCGTTCCCAGTTGAATTGTCCTTGGTCCATCCGGTCATGGACCTCTTGGGCGAGATGGAGGCTGGTGATGTCATAGTGATGCGCCACCTTCTCGTGATTGGCGATGATGTCCGGCGTCCGCCCTTGGGCGTAGTCGGCCGTGTGGCGCGGTTCAGCGAAGTACAGGAACACAATATCCATCAGGGGGTTGGCTTCGCGGGCGTGGCGGACAATGCCCTCCATGGCCCGAATCTGTTCGACGGGCGAGCGCATGTTGTGCAGGTCATTGACGGCCGCTTCTTCGAAGAGGAGGTCGATTCGCCCCTTGGAGAGGACGTCGTTTTCCAGGCGGAAGGCCCCGGGCGTGGAGCCGGTGGAGGCGATACCGGCATTGATGAATTCGAAGGCCGTTTCCGGGAATCGTTCCTGGAGCCAGGCGGATACCCTATTCTGCCAGCCGGGATTCTGTGTGATGGAACCGCCGAGGTAGGCGACCCGCCCGACCTTGTCTTCCGTGAACCGTCGGAAACTGTTCTGCAGGTTCCCCCGAACCGTTCGCCATTTCGCCTCTTTGTTTTGTAAAATGGTTTCCTTTTCAAAATACTCGAAGACCACGGGCAGGCTTTGGGTCCAGAAGTCCCAATTATGTTCCCCGGGCAGGGTCTGCCAAAAGAAATCCACTCCCGCGCTGGCCCAGAGGCCCTGCGCCTCGACGCATTCCTGATAGAAAAAATCGTCTGTTCCGATGATGATCCCAAAGGGGCGTTTGGCATTGGCCCAGCGCTTCAGTGATTCGGTAGTGACGAGCGATTGACGCTCCGCCGCCGGACCGAGGGCCTTGTCCAGTTCCCAGTTTGTTTTCCATCGACCCGGATCAATGCAGGGGCTTTGGCCCACAAAGGCGGCGAAGCGGTCGGGGTGATTTAATCCGAGTTTCAGCGAGCCATAGCCCCCCATGGAAAGGCCGGTAAGCCAGCGATTCGCTTTTTCGGTGCGATAGGCCTGGTCGATGAAAGGGATCAGTTCCTGAATGATATAGGTTTCCGCCGGGCTATCGGGGCTGTCGGTATACCAGGAAAAAGGTCCCCCCGTCGGGCAAACGAGAATGCGCTGGTACAGATCGGCCATGCGCGCTGTAACGCCCTTCGTCTTTTCGGGCCAGGCGGTGTGATCGTCATGCGCCCCATGGAGCAGATAGGCGACGGGGAAGGTTTGGTCGGGCAACGTTTGATACCGGTCGGGCAAGACGACGGCGACAGGCATGGGGCGGCCATAAGCCTCGCTGTTGACCAAAATGGTCTGAACCTGGGCGGCGTGAACGGCCGAGGCCCCAAACACCATGGCCACAAGAATCGCTCGAATCCAAAACGATCCCAGGCCAATATGGGGAGTGAGGCGGTGAGTGGATTTCATTTAAATGCTCCGTGATGCTCAAATCATTGCGCCACAACGCGCAGGGCTGGGCCGGGCGTTTTATCGAACCGATTCAAGTATTATGTTCACGGGTGGGTTGGTCGCAACACCTAATCCCCCGATGCGATGGAAAAGGACAGGGGAAACTTCTCTCAAAAATGCCTTTGACAATGTGGCGCATTCAGAACCTATAATTCAAGAGATTTGAATGAATGCTATGTGTTGCAACAGGTCAAATCGCCATCGGCGCGCCCTTTCCGATTGCCTTTGGGCGACGGTTTTTATGGAAATTCACTGATGGACGCGCGTGGGGGGAGACATCTGGAATGCCGAAAATCATTGTTTATCGCGGAGAGAATCTGGTCAAGGAATTTGATTTTGATAAGGATGTGGTCGAAATTGGGCGCACCGATGAAAATGATATTGCCATCGAGAATCTCGGCGTTTCACGCAAACACGCGGAATTGAGGCGCGGTGAAGACGGACAATACACGCTGGTTGATCTGAACAGCGCCAACGGAACGTTACTCAACAAAAAGCGAACGGACTCGGCGATTCTGTTCCCCGGCGACGAAATAACCATTGGCAAATACTCATTGTTCTTCGATCCGCCGGATGCCGCCGATGCCCAGCCGAACGCCGACGGCGAAGCCGCTGACCTCGCGCAGGTGAGCACAGACGCCCCGATCATCCGCATTGTCAAAGGCAAACAAAAGGACCAGGTCTTCCCTATACTCAGTTCAGAGGTCGTGATCGGCCGCGCGCCGGAATGTGAAATCAAAATTCAGGATTGGTTCGCCTCCAAATCCCACGCTGCTATCTCTTACCGGGATGGCCAGTATTATATTCGAGACCTGGAGAGTTGGAAGGGGACGGAAATTAACGGCGAGCCCATTGAGGAAAGTATTCTGAATCTCGGGGACGAGATCAAAATCGGCACAACCGTCCTCTGTTTTGGGGTGGCGGCCGCCCCGGAGTCTGCGGCGCCGCGCCGGGCTGTCATGCAAGCCCACGGATTTCCTGAAACCACTGTCGTCATGAATCGCTCCGAGTTCACCGGCATTGTGGAAGAGGCGGCCGCCCCCAATCCCTCAGCGGACGAGGCGTCGGACGAACAAGAACGGTCCCCGATGGAATCACTGGAGCCCGACGAGGCTCCCCCCCAAGCCCCTCCCCCCCAGGAATCCGAAGCGCCCGCGGAGCCGGCAGCGGATGAAATCAAGCAATCCAGCCGCGCTCGCCTCATGGAACGAATCAAAGCCGAGGCGGCCTTCGTCATGGAACCACGCGCCGATGAGGAGCCGGACGCGGTAGCCGCCGCAGAGACGCCGGAGGAGGAGGAGCCGCTTTCCGCTATCCCGGCTCCCTCTTTCGCCATTCCTGGCGAAATGGGCGCTTATTTGGAGGACGAGTTGGAAAACGCTGACGCTCCGGTGGATGAGGCGGTCGAAACCGAAGACTGGGACGTGTCGGCCACGGACGTGTCGGATGATGAGGAACGTCCGGCGGAAGAACCGACCGACGCATCGGACACATCGGACGCTCAACCCATGCTGGCCCCCTTCGCGCGGGCCATGGGCGCGGCGGAAGAAGCGTATGAGCGCAGTCTCGACG
>JADFCT010000245.1 GCA_017161665.1 Candidatus Sumerlaeota bacterium | reverse complement strand
CATGTTGGGCAAATACCGTGACTCACCGTGGTATGAGAATATTTTTTCAGATATTCTTCCACCCGTTTCCAGTAACCGTCGTCATCGCGAACGTTTTTGCAGTAGGAACAGATGGGCAGGCAGGCTCGCAAGGTCTCGACTTCCTTCAGGAGGCGACGGAACAGATAGCTCATGTTCCAGTTGGTCCAGATTTCGGCGATCCGTCCGTTCTCGAACCGAGTCCATGAAATGCCCGAGAATTCAAACGCCTTGCCCGTGGGAGGCACGCCAAGTAGAGAATTGCGGAAGACGCCCTGGACGGTCCAACGAATGACCACCCGATCCCCGTGGGCTGTCATATCGTCCACTTGCAGTTTGCCATCTGGAATGGCCTGCGCGAAGGAATGATAGATGCTGTTCTTCCACTCGTCGATTCCGATCAACACCTCATGCTCGTAATGAGCGACAATATCGGGCGACACGAGACTTTTGAATATCTCCTCGCGATGACCGTTCCACGCCTCGGAATAATACCGCCTCATAACGGCCATATTGTCGAGTTCCGCTTGAGTATAGCCTCTCGCGTCCTTCGCATCGCTCATCATGGGTTCCTTTAAAACAAGATGGTCACTCAATTGATGGCTGTTCATTTTAAGGCATTTGCAATCAAAACGATGGCAGTCCCCAAAGGCGCCGGCGCCGGCCTGATCATCACGTGGCGCAGCGGCCCGACATCATTAATATATTTGTTGTGAATATTGCGATGTTCATGGGAAACCCATTGGAAAGGCATTGATCGTCAACCGCCCATCCGGCGACTCGCGGACCCCATAGCCACGCGCCGCATGGACGCCATGGGCATCCAAATCGATCTCCACAAATCCGGCAGCCTTTGTCAGATCGGTTGAACGGATGCCCGCCGAACCGGAATCGACAAGGGTTAACGAAGAACAGACCTCGGGCCGCAGCGCCCAGCGGATGTGCTTGTGTCCATGAAGATAAAGCCCGGCGCCGGCTTCGGACAATGTCGGAAACAGCCGGTCGGCCAGGGGCAAACGGTGTTGCCACTGCGCGCGAACGCCTTTCGGATAGGCCAACGGATAATGTCCCACCACCACCACCATTGGTGTTTCCCGGCGCTGGTCGCGAACCAGCGTCTCAATTTCGGCGATGTCCGACGCCGTCAACTGTCCCCGTGAGGACAGGAAACGGGGCGCCGAGACGTCAATCGCAACCAACCCGACGGCGTCACAGAGGCGCCGCCGATAGGGAAAGTCCCCTCCCCCTCCGTCCAGCAAGTATTCCTCAAACAGTTTTTCGCGCGTGGAGCGCGCTGAGTATCGGTCATGGTTGCCCGGCAGGACAATGAAGCGATCGCCCCATTTCTCTCGCAACGGTTGGAATAATTCCCGCGCCCGCTCAAACTCGCTCCGCAGGGCCGCCGATGTCGCGTCACCGGTAAAGACCACGCCATCCGCCTCCCGCCCCGCGATTTCGTCGATCACCCGCCTCCCCCACTCCGGCGGGAACCGCCCCGCCCGTTTCAGCCACAGGTTCAACCGCCCCAGAACCCGCTTGACCGTCACATCCCCGTCATACCCCGTCGGACTCCAGACATGGAGGTCGCTGAAATGGATCAATCGAAACATCAAACGTCCTCCGGCCAGGACGCGAAGGGCGCCCCTGCATAGCCGTTTGCTTTCAGAAAAGCCTCATAGGCCGGCAAATCTTCGGACTGCCAGGCGGCCGCCGCTTCAATCAATCCATTGTCGGCGCGCATGGGACGGTTTTTGCGCTTTGCATAGTCACTGTTGCCTTCCCCTCGAGGGATCTGAGGATGCCATTGATGAAAGACGAACACCTCCCGCCAGACCGACAGGGGGCGCACCCCACTCATCCGCAACCGGTCGCGAACGTCCCCGTCCGCATTCCCCCATCCCTTGAAGGCGTTGTCATAGCCATTGATCGCCTCCAATTCCTTGCGGCCCACAGACATATTCAGTCCCAGGTTATGAGGGCGACGCCGCTTTCTCAGCCAGATTTCCCAGACGTTTTTCCAATGGCGCCACGTCAGTTCCCATAAATCCCGGGACGTGATCATCTCCTCGAAATCACCGTTCTGAACCGTCTCAACCGAGAGGATCTCCGTTTGCACTTCATTGAGTTTGTGTCGCCCGCCGATCAGCAACCGACGCCGGCGCCGACGGTTCAAATGTGTTTCCACAAAATGCCCGGGGACCAGGGAGTCGCAATCGGTAAAAAGAATATAATCGCTCCGACACGCGGCGATGCCTTTGTTCAAAATCGCCGCTCGGCGATGGCCCTCCGGTCGTTGCCAAATGTGGCGAATGGGGAAGGACGCCGCCTCGCGATGACGCGCCACGACCGCCAGGGTTTCCGCGTCGGACCCGTCGTCGGCAATAACGACTTCAAAATTGGACACACTCTGTCGATAGAAAGCGGCCAGGCACCGATCCAAATAGTCCGGCCGGTGGGCCGCATTGATATGAACACTGCACTCCATAGGGAACAGACTTTCACTTATCATTTGAATACGGCCGGTTGCGGATGGCCGTCGGCGCCGTCACGCTTTTTGCGCGCTGCGCAGCAAAAAGCGCGCCGGCGCCTCAGTCGCTATTCAGCAGACCCAGGGCTCCGCTCCCTATCGGTCGCTCCACCCTGGGCTAAGTTGTGCCGCCCCTACCGGGACTGAGCGGATGTTCGAATCCCGGGGGGCGCACCTGATAAGACCGCGGCGCCGCGCCCCAGTGTGCTTTGCGTCTTCGCGCCTTGGCGATGAGCGCAACCATCTTTTGTTCCTTCTATTCTACATGGTTCGAAAAAAAAGAGACCACCGCGCCGTCATGACGCCCCAACGGGCAACCATCTCTGCGCCCCCTCTGCGTTCTCTGCGGTGATTTTTCACCTCAGAAACCTTGATGACACCGAGTCGAAAAAGGGGATTTATTTATTTCCACAAGCCTTATTCAATCACCGGCTCACAAAGGGCCTTGAGATTTTCAATGGGTGTGCCGGCAGGGATTTCACAACCGGCATTCACAAAAAAGGGAGCGCCCGCCGCCGCATACGAATCCAGCACCGCCTGCCGAATGGCTTCCGGGTTGGAAAACCGCACGGCGGAAACCGGATCCAGATTCCCCGTCAAGACCACATCCGGCCCCACCGCTTCCCGAACCTGCCGGATATCCACCATCCAATCCACATCCAGAATATCCAGTCCCAGATCCGCGATGCCCGGCAACAGGTGAGTGATATCCCCACAAATATGCAGCCGCGCCAGCCCCGATTCGGCCTGAATGGCCCGGACCAGCTCTTTTTCCCGCGGTTGAATCAACGACGCATACGTATCGGTCGAGACCTGACTGGCCAGCGCGTCGCCAATCCCGATCGTATCGGCGCCGGCGCGAATCTGTTCCCGGGCGAAAGCGATGGCCGTTTCCAGACACCGATCCAGCAACTCGGCAGCATAATCAGGGTCGGTCAAGAGGTCCATCATGAAGTTCTGCACACTGCGCAAATCGCCGGCTTCCGCCGCCGCGCCTTCCACCCAGCCCAGGATGGATCGCTGTCCCCCGATCTGCTCCTTGTAAAATCGAACCGCGTCGATGCGGTCCTTCATGCGTTCAGACGTCAGGGGATCCGGTTGTTTCAATTGGCTTAAATCCGGATTGTCCCGCAACGGGGGCCTGAGACAGCGGGGCGTGGAATGGGGGACAAACTCGATGTCCCCGCCAAATCCCTGCGTTTCGCGATAGGGATCGGAGATGGCGCTGACCTGATCGATCCCAAAATCGTCGCAGCAGCGCAAATTGGCTTCGGTCAACACGCGATAGTCCGAAGCGAAGGCGCCATAATTGGAGCCGATATATTCGGCGGCGAATTGCATGAGAATCGGAACCCTTGGTAAAAAATCGACCGGTCGTTTCTCAACCATGGCCATATACCGCTCATAACTATTCATAGCCTCTGCCCCTCTCAGCCGGATACGCCGCAAAAAGTCGCCCCAAGGACCCAAAGCGCGTCTGTCCATCAGGATACAACATTCCCGACGGTCGTCAAACAAAACCGCCCCGGCAGTGCGCCGCATTCGGAAGGGCAGAGATTCCCATAAAACCCGAAAAAAATGAACCACTAAGAAAATACTGCTTGAAATCTTAGCCAATTCGAGTTAATTAGAAAACATAAAGTACGAACGGTTCCTTTTTTTGAAAAAGGGAATTCAATACAAGGAGGAGGATTTTTACACAATGAACAAACAGCACCTGCGGAAACCGCAAAGCAGTTGGACACCCACGCTGCTACTCTTGTTCCTTTGCGCCATTCCGTGCGTCCGCGCGGATGTCGTCATCAACGAGATCATGTATGACCCAGAAACTGGCGCAGCGATGGATGAATTCATCGAGTTGCGCAACACCGGCCTGGCTCCGGCCGTTCTGACCGGCATGACGCTGGAAGGCGCCCTTACGGCCACGCTGCCCGACATCACGGTCGCTCCCGGCGCCCTGCTGGTTTTTGCCAGCGATCCGGACAACATCATGTCCTTCTATGGCTTGGATACGGTGTATCCGGCGACGGGCGCCTTGCCCGACGACGGCGGCACGCTGATCCTCAAAGACGCCGAGGGCAATGTGGTCGATGAGGTCACGTACAGCAATGACGCGCCCTGGCCCGGCGGCGACGCCATGGGCGGGGGGTCGTCCATCGAATGCATCCGGCCCGACCTGGACAACAACGACGGCGCCAACTGGGACACCAGCACGCCGCCCGAAAATCAGGGCTCGCCGGGAGACGAAAACTCAGCGTATCTGGAACCCGTCGCCACGCCGCCGCCTGCTGGCTGGCAATTCGCCGAAATCGGCGGAGGGGATGGCGGCGCGGGCTGGGCCGAGGGTGATCAGTTTATCGTCCGGGGCGCCGGCGCCGACATCTGGGGAACCAATGACGGTTGCGCCTACCTTTACAAAAAATTGGACGGCGACGGCTCCATTACCGTGCGCGTCCTGTCGGTGGAACATGCGAATAACTGGACCAAAGCCGGCATCATGGTGCGCGACACCCTGCTGACCAGCAGTTCCAATGTCACCATCCTCAAGACACCGAACAATCTGAACGTCGCCGGCTCGAACAACGGTGTCACCTTCCAGAACCGCCCCACCGAAGGCGTGGCGTCGGTCAGTACTGCCCATCAAGGCGTGTTCAATCCCGTTTGGCTGCGACTGACCCGTTCGGGATCCTCGTACCAGGGCTTCTATTCGACGGATGGCGAAAACTGGATTGAAATCGTTCGTCCCGACCCGGTCAATGTGCCCATGGGCGCGCCCATTCTTGTCGGTCTGGCCGTCACGTCACACAACGCCTCGGCCTACGCCACGGCCGAATTTGACAATCTGACTCTGGATGTTTCGACCAGCGAAGCGGAACCGCCTGTTGAAACGCCTCCCCCCACGCCGATTCCCGGATTTGTCAATATCGATATTGGGGATCCCCTGCCCAAGGGCAGCATCCAATGGGATGCGGCCACGGACATCTTTACCGTCACTGGCGGCGGCTCCGACATCTGGAATGCCGATGACCATTTCTTCTTCTCGTACCAGGTTCTCCTGGGCGATGCGCAGATGACCGTCCGTGTTCGCAGCCTCACCTTTACCCATGATTCAGCCAAGATCGGTATCATGAT
>JADFCT010000244.1 GCA_017161665.1 Candidatus Sumerlaeota bacterium | reverse complement strand
ACGCGCGTCGGCGTGATCATCTCCTGTGAAGGCGGTTATTTCGCCGGCGGACGCGGCGGCGGCTGGGTCTATGACAACGACGGCAAGAAGGTCAAGCAATTCCCCGGTGACGGCGGCGGCGGTCACCACCAAAACTTCGCCGAAGCCGTGCGCAATCGCAAGACGTCGCACCTCCATGCGCCGGCCATCAATGGCCATCTCTCCGCCGGTCTCATGCATATCGCCAATATCTCCTACCTCGCCGGCGCCCAAGGCTGCACGAATAAACTTCAACAATCGATGGGGGGTGATCCCAACGTGGCCGAAGCCATCGACCGTTATGGCGAACAACTGGCCAAGTGGAACATCGACTTCAAAAAGGAGCCGTGGACGATCGGCGCCAGTCTGAACTTCGACGCGGAAACGGAAACCTTCAATGGCAGCGATCCCATGACCTTCGCGGCCAACGCCATGCTCAGCCGGGCCTATCGCAAGCCCTGGATTGTGCCGGATCAGGTCTGATCTCTCGCCGACACGGTCTGTATGTCGGGCGTCGTCTTTCCCGTCGGAAAGACGACGCCCTAATAATTTAAGGACGGAAGGCCACCGGGATATTTCGTTGGCGCTAAAAGGCTTGCGTCCATCCGCATGAAAGGATAGAGTCGCTGGGCAACGCGATGAGAATTGATTGCGTCACGGTGAAACCACTGCATTTTGTGTGTATGAAAGGAATATAAACAATGGCCGCAAAGAATTACCTGGTCACCTCCGAATCGGTTTCGGAAGGCCACCCGGACAAAGTATGTGACAAGATTTCCGATGCGATATTGGATGCAATCTATAGCCAGGATCCCCATGGCCGTGTGGCATGTGAAACCATGGTGACCACCGGTCTGGTCGTCGTCGCCGGCGAGATCACCACCAAAGCCCAGATCAACTGGCAGGAAGTGGCTCGCGAAACAATTCGAGAAATCGGTTATACCAATGCGGCCTATGGGTTCGAAGCCAACTCGTGCGGCGTCATGATCAGCGTCCACGATCAATCCCCGGACATTGCCATGGGCGTCAATGAAGGTCAGGACAAGGCCCAGGGCGCTGGCGACCAGGGCATGATGTATGGCTACGCCTGCAATGAAACACCCGAACTCATGCCCATGCCCATCCAGCTGGCTCACCGTCTGGTTGAAAAACTGGCCGCGATTCGTCGCGCAAAGGAACTGACGTATCTGCGTCCCGACTCCAAATCCCAGGTGACCATCGAATATACACCGGATGGCGTCGCCCAGCGGGTCCACACCGTCGTCATCTCCACGCAGCACGATCCCGACGTGACGCAGGAGCAGATCAAAGCGGATATCATCGAAAAACTCATCAAAAAAGTCATTCCCGCCGAATATCTCGATGACCGGACGATCTTCCACGTCAACCCCACGGGGCGGTTTGAAATCGGGGGGCCCCATGGCGACTCCGGCCTGACGGGACGCAAGATCATCGTCGATACCTATGGTGGCGTTGGTCGTCATGGCGGCGGGGCCTTCTCGGGCAAGGATCCGAGCAAGGTGGACCGTTCGGCCGCATACGCCGCCCGCTGGGTGGCCAAAAACATCGTCGCCGCCGGCTTAGCTGACAAATGCGAAATCCAGCTCGCCTATGCCATCGGCGTCGCCAAGCCGGTTTCCATTCACTGCTCGACCTTCGGCACAGGCAAGATTGATGACTCCGCCATCGAAGATCTGATCAACCAGCACTTTGACCTGTCGCCCAAGGGCATCATTGAGGCCTTGAACCTCCGTCGCCCCATCTATAAGAAAACGGCCGCATACGGTCACTTTGGCCGGAACGATCCCGACTTCCTGTGGGAGCAGCCCACCAAAGCCGACGCCCTGCGTCAGGCGGCCGGAATCTGATTTTTTTTATTCTTCAAAGATGTCGTAAAAAACGACCGGGGCTGGAAAGGCTCCGGTCGTTCTTTTTAATTGACATTTTTCTGTTGTTTTCCACTGATCTTTATGACATGAGTCGATTTGTAATCAATGGGAGGACATCCCATCTTCGAATCTGCTTACAATGGAGAAATGTGTTATGAGTCGAGTAATCATGACAGACCTTATTGCTTTGATTGTCGTCATTGGGCTTACGATTTCTTCCGCCCAAAGCGCTGGGGAATTCCTGTTGGACGACTTTGAAGACAATGTTGATCAATGGTCGGCCGAGGGGCGTTATGTTGACAATATCCATCACGATGCGACCACCGCTGGAGTCGGCGAAGGCTCCATGTTGATCGATTATCGCCCCGAGGCTCTTTCATGGGGCAGCGTTCAACTCACAACGGCGCCTGTGGATCTGAGTGCGTTGCCGTATCTGACTTTCTGGGCCAAGGGACCCATTGGCACAGGGATTCATATCGTCGCCAGTTCGGACCGGGAAGGGCGAACGGCCGCTTCCCGTGTGCGCCCCGAATTCACAAAAGACAACGAATGGGAGTACTTTGAAATTTCCGTCGAAGACTTTGTGCAGGAGGATTGGTGGTGGGGCGCCGTCGAACCCCGGAATCCCGTGGATTGGTCGGCTGTTGAAATGATCCTGCTTGAAGCGGCCTATTTCACACATCCCAACGTGGATTTTACTTTCTGGATTGATGAGATCAAGTTTATCCATCTCTTTGATATCATCACGGTCGATCCGCCGGCGAATTCCAATATCGCCTATCTGGAAGATCCCCTCGACACGATCAGTTTGATCTTTACGGATGGTGTTCGGGAGATCTTCCCCGATTATCTGACGGTCAACGGTTCTCCCGCCACAGAAGTAACTGGCCAAGGCGTTGGTCCCTATACTTTTAGCGGATGGGAACCGCCGACAGGTGACGTGATTACGGTCCAAGTGGAAGACGGCGTTATCGAAAGCGATGGCGGTTTTTTCCTGGATGGCGCGTCTTGGACCTACAATTTTATCGAACGGCTGGAAATGGAGGCCTATCGCACGGACGTAGCGATCGTTATCGACGGCATTGTTGATGACGCCTACGGCGATACGCCTGTACATATTGTCGATAACCTCGGGACGGTGCCCGCCGAGGAAAACAGTCTTGATCTCTACGTCACACACGACGACACATGGGTCTATCTGGCCGCTGTTGTTCTGGATGACGAAATCCTGCCCACCGATATCACAAAGGAACGCTGGGAGAACGACTGTCTCGAAGTTTTCTTCGATGGTGATGGGGTGCGCGAACTGCTGGGCGCCACAGGCATTGAAGAAAGCGCAGCGGGTGGGCAATACGGAACCGTGTGGGATGGTTCGGATCATGGCGACATCTTCCTGCCGAACGGTTTGAACAACGAAACGTATGGTCCGAACGATGAGGACTGGTTTGTTGTCACCTCACAGTTGGATGCCACACACTGGATTTACGAGATGCGCATCAAGAAAAGCGCCATCGGCAATCCTGTTGACGGCGAATATGTCGGCTTCGATGTGCAACTTCAGGACTATGACACCGAGGGGAGAGTCGGTAGTGTCTGGTGGTGCAATCTGTTCGCGACCGATCAGGCTTGGAACGATGAACGGACCTGGGGCAACCTGTATCTCCTTGACTCGCCCACAACGGCCACTCCCACAGCCACGCCGACGCCCGTAGATCCGACACCAACGCCGACGATCATTGCGCCCACGCCCACACCGACGGTCGCGTCTCCCACTCCGACGCCGACCGTTGTGATTCCCACCCAGACGCCAACGCCAGCCCCAACGCCTACCCTTCCGGTCTTTGATGACATGGATATGGACGGCAAACCCGACGAGTGTGAAACCGAATACACATTCGACAATCCCGGATGGACCCATATCTGGCTGCCCGATTCGGATGGCGATGGTCTCCTGGACGGAATGGAAAATGTCGGTCTCTGTGAGCCCCTTCTGCTCATCGGCAGCGTCTATATGACAAATCCGCTTGATGCGGATACGGATGGCGATGGCATTGGCGACGGAGTGGAAATTCTTATTGGATCCGATCCTCTCGACGCCGCCGATCCCGCAACCATCGTCGATGACGACGGTGACGGTCTCCCGGCAGGCGTGGATCCGAACGATGCCTCGACGGACAGCGATGATGACGGGTTTGGTGATGCCTATGAATTCGCCATGGGCACAGATCCGGCGGATCCGGATTCAAAACCCACCCTGGGTGACGCCGACGGTGATGGCAGCGCCAACAACTTAGACGCCATTATCATCTTCAACTGGACATTGGGCAATGTGGAGGTTTTGGCGAATCCGGGCGCCTGCGATGTCCAGATCAACGCCATTATTCAAAATTCCGATGCCATCGTTCTCTTTAACTGGACCTTGGGCAACGTGACTGAAATTCCGCTTCGCTGATCGCGTATCGAGATCGATCTTTACGGAATCTCCACAAAAATCAGATGGCGCCGATTGAAGCAGTTGATGTCAAACTGCGACAATCGGCGCCATCGGTTATTGACAAAGTGGAAACGCTCCCATCACGCTTCCGCGCCGTCGAAATGAATCATGGCTTTGACCACGCCGTCTTGGTATTCGCTGACCAGATCGAAAGCCTCTTTGCTTTGCTCGAAAGCGAACCGATGGGTGACCATGCCTTCGGCCTTAACGGAGCCTGTCCGGATCAATTCCAAGGCTTCATCGACACAGTCGCACTGACGTCGCACATTTTGAATGCAGATTTCCTTGCGCCGTAACAGGTCGATGGAAAACGAAATGCGATCGACCGTGGGGATGCCGATGAGCATGAGTTTGCCACCCGGTTTCAGGATTTCAATGGCCTGATCCAAGGCCTCCTGCTCGCCACAACATTCGAAGACGACATCCAGGGCGCCGGGTTCGGCCTTGAGGATCTCGCTCACGACGTTGTCCTTGTCAGGGTTGCCGATCCAGTGGGCGCCGTTGGCTTGCGCCACTTTCAGACGGTCGTCGATTTTATCTGTCATATAAACGCGCTCGCAGCCGCGGGCCAGGGCGGGCATGAGCACGCTCAGTCCAATCGGTCCCGCCCCCAGAATGCCGATGCGCGTTCCCTCCATGGGAATGGATTGGCGAACGGCGTACACACCAATGGCCAGCGGCTCGGAGACCGCCGCCTGTTCGAGGGTCATGTTAGCGGCAATGGGAAAACAACAGGCCTCAGGCATGACGAGGTATTCGGCCAGGCAGCCGTCCGCCTGGCCGGGACATCCCAGGAATCGAAGACTGCGGCAGGTGTGGTGGCGTCCGGCCTGGCACTGGTCGCAAGTCCAACAGGACATGGCTGGTTCAATGGCGATCCGATCGCCCGGCTGAACCCGCGTGACGGCCGGTCCGACCTTTTCCACAATTCCCGCTCCCTCATGGCCGACGGCATAGGGATATTGAACGACCTGACTACCGATACGGCCCGTTTTATAGTAATGTACATCCGATCCGCACACGCCCACCACACCCATGCGGATGAGCACGTCATCGTCGGCTTTCAGCACGGGATCGGGGGCCTCCCGCATTTCCATCTCCCGAATCCCCGTCAAGACCATCGCTTTCATATTGTATCTCCTTTGGTTAGGAAAGCCTCTCTTCTTTGTTTGACAGGATGTACAGGATGAACAGGATGTCTTTTTTTGCGGCTCCGCCGCAAAAAAATATCCTGAAAATCCTTTTCATCCTGTCAGATATCAAACAGGTTGCCGGGATTGAGCAGCCCCCGGGGAT
>JADFCT010000243.1 GCA_017161665.1 Candidatus Sumerlaeota bacterium | reverse complement strand
TACGCGCTGGGGGGGGTCTCTTGGGAATGCCTTGAGATTTTCGATCAGAACGACAACAGAATCTGCCAGATATACATATTCGCCATGGCGTCGGTTTGTTCCCAAATGTTTTTAATGACGTCCCGGTCGCCCCGAATGGGGGGCAGGGATTTTTCTTTTTCGGACCAGGGAACGCAGAGACCGACGTGACGCCCCTTTTCGACGCGGTCGCCCATGCCGGGACGTTTTTCGTCGCCAATGGGCGGCTGGGCGTCGATCTCCAATGAATGGCCGTCGGCATAAACGCCATATTCGCGGGTGGCCTCGGTCAGGGCGCGCAGGTTTTCGGGCTTGGTATCGTTCTGCATGATGGCGCTGGCGTCCATGATGTAGCCGCCGTCGCGGGCGACTTCGTCAATGATCTTCTTACATTCAGCCCGAACATCCTCGGGCGATCCATAAGCGAGTGTGACATTGGAGACGGCGCCGGAGAGACAGAACTTGTCGCCGAGTTTACGATGGGTATCAAAGATGTTGCCGCGATCGACATGATAGACGATCGAACGGTCGGGCAGTTCCCGGAAGGTGTCCAGATGATAGCCCCAATCGCCCTCCGCATAGAACAGGGTCTGGCGCCTCTCATTCCAGAGTTGCTCAATAATGGGCTTGAGGGTGGGCCAGTAATGCGAATCAAACTGGTCGGGCTTGATGAAAGGCACACAGCCGCGGTGCATCCAGAATCCGATGGGAACCAGTCCGGCCGGGTCGCTGCTGGTCAGAGCCACGTTGTATAAATGTGGCATCAGGGCCTCACAGGCCTTGAGCACCTTGTCGGGCTGAATGAACATGTCTTCCGTCAACCCCACATAGCCACGGAGTTTATCGCCGATGATATCGAACGGCGCCTTAAAGATGCCGGCAATAGCCGAAACGGTTCCGGACTCACGGCGCAGCCGTTCGACTTGCGGGCCGAAAGCCTGGAAGTAGTGGAGCATGTTCATGGCGCCACGCACGAAGGACAGGTTATTCTTGTATGTGGAAGGTTCGCCGATGGGGACCACATCGTCAACGACACGGGGAAGCCAGGTGTTGTACAGAAAGGCGGTGGGATCGTCGATGAGCGCATCATATTCATCCGCGCGCATGTGAACGCGTTCCTCCGGCGGCTCCAGATATTGAAATCCCGTATCCTGCCCCATCTGGATCCCGGGCGTGGCGTAGTAGTTCAGGCCAATGGCGTTGGTCAAGCCCGTCCAGACATAGACCATATTGGCGACAACGGCATCCCAGTCATAATCGGCGGCGCATTTGCAGGCCCCTTCAAAAGCCTTGGTATAGTCGTGGGCCACTTCCTGACAGGTATAGCCGGCGTAGCGGGCGACAAATTCCGCAACGAAGGGCCGAATGGGAATCCGGTCGGGCTTGCCGTTGCGCAGGGCGGTGACATAGCGTTTGAGGCGTTCCTGATAAAGCAGTTCCATGGTCATGATTGGGAATCCTTCCTGAGCCGGCAACGGCTTCGCAATGATTGCAAGCAGGATACGGAATCCGAGCCCTCTTGTCTATGGCGGAATGCGATCCACACCGGGCCTCAAGCCCGACGCCTCCCGAACCTGTCCGAAAGAGTGGAAAGCATTTAGCCGGCTGAAGCCGGCTACCTAATCTCAACAAACCCGAACAGGTCCGGGCTTCGCCCACCGTTCGGACCTTGCCCCAGTGTCGCCATGATAAATTGGAGTGGCGCCCCATCGCCTTTTTCCCTAGTGTACTTGGAATAAAGACTGGTAAATCGCCCGTCTGTCACCAATTATTAATGCGGCGATTTGGTATTGTTCAGTGAAAGGAACCCGCTTCTCATGAATCCATCTGTGACTCACCTCGTATTGATCTGGGCTATCACCACCCTCATGGCGTCCCTCCCCCACTCCGCGAAAGCCAATGACGACTGGCTTCGATTGGACCTAACGCAGGGGACATCTCCTGCTGACGCCTGGCGCGATCCCACAGGCGATTGGATCATCGCCGCCGACGCGCGACCGCAACCAGACGAACCCAATCGCTTGACCTGGGATGAAGGGACGGGCGTCCTCCTCAATGGGCGGCTCGGCAAGACCTCCAACCTGCTGTCGCAAATCGAGCATGGCGACGTGGAAGCCCATATCGAGTTCATGGTCCCCCAAGGCTCCAACTCCGGCGTTTATTTCATGGGCCGGTATGAGATTCAGATTCTGGACAGCTGGGGCGTGGAAAACGCCGGAGCGGGCGACTGCGGCGGCATCTATGAACGCTGGGGGGAACAGGGAGGGTATGAAGGCATCGCGCCCCGAACCAATGCGGCCCGGCGCCCCGGCGAATGGCAAAGCTTCGACGTGATCTTTCGCGCGCCCCGCTTCGACAATCAGGGGAAAAAGACCGAAAACGCCCGATTCATCAAGGTCATCCACAACGGTGTCGTCATTCACGAAAACAAAGAAGTGACGGGGCCGACGCGTTCAGCGACCTATGAGGACGAAAAACCGCTGGGCCCCCTGATGCTCCAGGGCGACCACGGTCCGGTGGCTTATCGTAACGTGTGGCTGCGTATGCCCGAAACCGACGCCACCGGCGCAATCCAGAGCGACGCGATCCGGAATTATCAAATGGGCGGGAGCGTAAAAGCCTTTCGCCTCTTGGAATCCCAAATGCGTTCGGCCGATCCCGCCCTGCGACGCGCCATGGAAAAAGGCCTGATCAAACTGGTCGGCGACTCGACGGCGTCCCTGGACGCCCGCAACCAAGCCTGCCGGCTCCTGCGGCTCTTCGGCAGTGAAATCATGATCGCCCCCCTCGGCGCTGTTTATTTGCAGGGCGGGGATGTCTCGCCCATGATCCGCTATGCCCTGGAGGGGCTACGCGGCGAGACGGTGGATCGGATATTCCGCGACGGACTGGATCAGCTCAAGGGCGACCTCCTCCTGGGCGCCATCGAGTCGTGTCGCGTTCGCCGGGACCACAGGGCCCTGGAAAGGCTGAAGGCCTTGGCGAAGGACTCGAACACTGACGTGGTTCGGGCCGCTTCCATCGCGGTGGCGACCCTTACTGGAAACGAGAAAACATCAGCCACCGACTGGCCGGTCCCCGCTCAGGCTGCGGATTTGTTGCGCACGTTGACAGAACAACAGGACGCGGCCCTGGGGGACTTATTGAAGGGTTTGCGCGATGAACGGCCCCTCATTCGCCAGGTCGCAGCTCAGTCCGTCCGGCGCCTGGAAGGCATCTCCTCGCTGCTGAAAGTCACGGAGACGCTGCCGGAACTGGATCCACTGACACAAGGAGCGGTCATAAAATCCTTCGAATTGATGAAGGCGCAGGTCGCGACGCCAGCCGTCCTTCAGGCGGCGACCAGCGACCATGAGGATGTCCGCCTGACGGCTGTTCAGGCCCTGGCGGTTCTGGGCGGCGCTTCAAGCGTGCCCGCTCTGGCCCGGGCCGCGGGCGAAGACGGCGCCATTGGAAAATCCGCCGCCACCTCGCTGGCTCAGATTCCAGGGAAAGATGTGGACGAGGCGATTCTGCGCGTCATGAATGAAACGGCCGATGTAGCGGTTCAGAAGGCCTGTATCCAGGCCGCCGTGGACCGACGCGTTCAGGGCGCCGTGCCGGCTCTTCTCACGGCGGCTCAAAACCCCGGAAACCGGATCGACGCCCTCAAAGCGTTGAGCGTCCTTTCCGAAGCCGATGACTGGCAGAAAATGGTGGAGTTGCTCTATGAAGATTGGAAAGAAGACGCGCGTCTGGCCGCCGAACGGACCGTCAAGGCCCTGGCCCGTCGGATGAAGGACGGCGACGTGAAATTACGGGAAGCCTACAAAGCGGCTCAGGACGCTTCCGATGAGGTCCGCGCCGCCCTGACCCGCGCTTTGGGTGAAATCCAGAACAACGACACCATTCAGACGCTCAAAGAGGCCGTCAAGGATGCGAGCGATGACGTGCGCGCCGAGGCCATCCGGGTGCTCTCGGAATGGCAAAACGCCTCCCCCCTGGAAACGCTCAAGGAACAAGCCACCGAAGCCCCCCTGGCCCTGCAACGCCATCTGGCCCTGCGCGGCTATGTGGCCGTGGTGCTCCGAGAGGACTCGCTGACGCCGAGAGAAAAACTGGAGCAATACATGGCCGCCATGCGTCTGGCTGACCGGCCGGAGGAACAGGTCGTCGTCATCAACGCCGTCAAGCAACTCGCCCATATCGACGCCCTGCGCTATCTGGCCATCCTGACTCAGAACGAATCCACCGATGTGGCCGCCGCCGCTTCCTATGGGTTCCTGGATTGCGCGCGAGCGACAGCGACCCAAAACCCACCCCTGGTTTTGGAAATCCTCAAAAAAACGGCGCAACGTCCCAATGGCGATGACTTCAAAAAACAGGCGCAGGAACTGATTGACGGCCTGGAAAAGATGGGCGACGCGCTGATCGCCTGGTCCGTATCGGGTCCGTATGGATCCGATGGCGCCACGCCGTCGGCCTTTGATGAGGCCTTTGCCCCGGAAAAGGCCCCCCAGGCGGCAGAATGGCGTTGGGTGCAACTCCTGAGTCAAACCCAATTGGCCTCACCTCTGCCCGCCGGCTCCATCGACCTCAATCACCAGGTCTTCGCGGAACACGGCGCCGCCTATCTGCGGATGACGATCACCAGCGACAACGCCCGATCTGCGATTCTGGAACTGGGCAGTGATGACGGCGTCAAGGTCTGGCTCAACGGAGAATTGGTTCATGCGAACAATGCGGCACGCTCCCTTCGCCCCGGCGAGGACAAAGTGGCCGTGGAACTGAAAGAGGGCGACAACACTCTGTTGCTGAAAATCACGCAGATCGAAGGCGACTGGGGCCTCCATGCGCGCTTGACGGATGCGACGGGGCAAGCCATTACCGGTGTTCACTGTCGTCCATCGGTGGATTGACCCGCCCCTGCGCCCATTGGAAAGGACGGCGCGGCAAATCTAGCGATACGGACTCAGCCCCTTATAGACGCGAACCAACATCTCAGCGGACCGCTCCCATGAATAGCGCTGCTCGTTTTCGCGACCGGCCCGGATCAGGGATTCCCGCAACTGGGAATCCTTGAGGGCGGCCGTCATCGCCTGGCGGCAGGCGTCCCGGTCCGTTGGGTCAAAATACAAAGCCCCGTGGGAACCGCCAACTTCAGGAATCGAGGCGGCGTTGGAAGCCACGACGGGCAACCCCACCCGTTGGGCCTCCAGAACCGGGAGACCAAATCCTTCATAAAGAGACGGAAACACAAGAAGCGAGGCGCTCTGATAAACCAGGGGCATCTCCTGATTGTCAATCCAGGGGCACGACAAACACCGCGCTTCAACCCCCAAAGCCTGAATCGTTTTCCGAACGGAACCGGTCTGCGTGTCCACACCCACGAAGACGAGAGGCAGATCCAGTGTCCCGTCGTCCCACAAAGGCGCCAACGCTTTGAGAAGGAAATCGAAATTCTTGTGGGGTTTGTCAATCCCCACGGCCAGCAGGTACTCGCTCGGCAGATGATATTGCTCCCGAAACCGTTTCAAAACGGCCGGATCCGCAGTGGGCTGAAAATCGTGGCGCACCGCATTGGGAATCACCGTCACGCGCTCGTCCTCCACCCCCAGCCGCTCCAGAATGTCTTTTTTCGTATGCTCCGAGACACTGATGATCGTCCGGGCCTGTTGGGCCACCTTTCGGAATGTATACTGGGCATACCATTTTTTCATAATGGAGTTCAGCTGCTCGGGGAAAAGCAGATGAATCAGATCATGAATTGTCACAAGGAGAGGATCGTCGTA
>JADFCT010000242.1 GCA_017161665.1 Candidatus Sumerlaeota bacterium | reverse complement strand
CTTTGTTCCGCGCCCGCCGTTGACTCCAATGAGCGCGCCAGCGTTTCCCCCCCGCCTCGAAGATCACCTCAGCAAAGCATTCGGCCGTTCGCCGGGTCATGATTTCGTTGTCTGTTTTGGATACGGCGCTCAAGCGGGGCGTTTGGCCATAAAGAGCCAGGCAAATCGCATCCAGGATGGTCGTCTTCCCCGCGCCGGTCGGTCCGGTAATGGCAAACAACCCGCCCCCACTATAGGCCGGGCCGTCCCAGTCCAGTACCCATTCACCGGCCAGAGAGTTCAGATTTTTGAAATGGACTTTGACAATCCGCATTCCACAGTTCCTATTCGGCCCGATCATCCGATTCGGCAAGATGCAACAGGATTTCGCTGAAACCCGCCGACAAGGCGGCGCGCTGATCCTCAGGGACGTTCTGATCTTCCAGGCAACGGACAAAAACATCCGTCGGTTCCAACTGGCTCAGTGTCGCCACCTCGTCATCGGGACGGTAAATAGCGGCCAGTGTTCTGGGATTCCCAATCTGTAGCGCCTCCATCGCCGTATCAGCCACGGCCGCCCGAATCTGCTCCCGCAAATCGGGCAGCACCGCCTCGCCGGTGTAAACCACCCGGAGCCAGGCCGACGCTCCCTGACGGGCCAAATGGTCCAGTTGCTCGGCGATGACGCCCCAATCGCCCGAAATGGTTTCGATTCGTTGAAAAACAGGAACGGGAATGGTTCGAATCGTGACCATGCCTGCCTCTTCGAATTCCCCCAGCAGCGCCACCTTGGACTGCCCCGCAGCCAACCGCGCCGCTTCGTCAAAGGTCATCGCCAGCGGCGCGCCGGAGTATCGTCGATCGTCCCGTCCAAAGACTTTCTGATGCGAATGGAGGTGGCCCAAGGCCACGTAATCCAGTGTGTTCGGAAACACATCCGAGGGGACCCTGAGCAGGGAACCGATATACAATTCCCGCACACCATCCCCCTCCACCCGCTCGCCGCCCGCCGCCAGCAAATGGCCCAGCGCGACAATAGGGACCGAAGCCTTTCCATTCCCGTCACACAGCGCGTTCCGTCGCCGGAGTGCCGCTTCGGTCACTTGGAGATAGTGTTCGCGAATCCCATTCAGGAGTTTTTGATTTTTCTCATCCAGGCTTTCGCCAGCCTCGGAAGGGCGAATGTCTCGATCCCGGAGATAGGGAACGGCGCAGACGATCAGTTCCGGGCGCCCGTCCTCGTCAGACAGTGTCAATACTTCATCCTCGACCCTCTCCGGCAAATTTCCAAGGACATGGATATTGCGCGAGCGCAACAACGGCGCGGGCGCGCTCAGGAAGGATGGCGAGTCATGGTTGCCGGCCGTCACCACCACGTGACGACAGGCTGTGGCGCCCAGACGGCCTAAAAAATCATAATACAAATGCTGGGCGCGATGACTGGGTGAGGTGTTGTCAAAGATATCGCCGGCGACCAAAAGAACATCGACTTTTTCGGCGTCAATAACCTCTAACAGCCAGTTCAGGAAAGCGGTATATTCCTCATATCGCTTTCGCCCGTGCAGTGATCGGCCAATGTGCCAATCCGATGTATGCAGAAACCGCATTCCAGACTCCTAACCTCCGACAAGAAAACCAGCGGTTATCCTGCCTTGCGCCGGGGGATACCTGTCAATGCGGATTCCCTCCTTGCTCTTCCACCATGTTGCCGATTAATATCAAGGCGTTTGTACCGGACTGAGTCCCTCAAGAGGGGGTTGTCCGGTCCAGCGACACGAGGGACTCGGATGTCAGGATTTTGTCCCCCCCCTTTCATTTTCATTGAGCGGATGACTTTTTCAGGAGCGGTTGCGCCCCTTTGTGAAGCCGTCCGCCATCTTCTATTTAAAGAGGCAATGCGCCCGCCGCTTTGCTTCACAGGACTGGGCCTTTATGTTTAATCCCTTTCAGACCGTCTGCCTGGACCGATTGGGCGAATCGATTCGCTTCCGCGAAGCGGCAGAATTCTTCGAAACCTCCAAGCCCTGGGCCGCGGCTCGCGGCCTCTATGGGTCAGCCTTCTCGTATCTTGCGGTCGCCTTGACGCGCAAACGCGCCCATCCCTTCCTGATAGTGACGGAAAAGAACGAAATCGCTGAAGAGATCTTTGAAGATCTGACCTATCTGGGCGCGTCGCCGGTTTACCATTATCCCAAATGGGATATCCTTCCTTATGAGGAAGAAGAACCGGTGGCGGAGATCCGAGCGCAGCAGGCCGAGGCTCTGGACGCGTTGTTACGGTGGCAAAAGGGAGTGGATATGGACGCGGGCGCCCCGATCCTCGTGACGGCCTATGACGCCCTGATGCAAAAAACGCTTCCCGCCGACCGATTTCAGGAACGCACCATCCGACTGGAATGGGGCGATACGGTGGACACGACCGAGTTGGCCCGACGTCTGGCCCTGGCCGGATATGAACGGGCCCCCATGGTCGAAAGCCGCGGTGAATTTTCGATCCGCGGCGGAATCATCGACATTTTCCCCATTGAGGCGGAACGAGCGATCCGGATTGATCTGTTCGGCGATGAAATCGAATCCGTCCGAGCCTTTGACACCTATACGCAGCGGTCGGTGGGCGAAATGAATCTTGAAAAGCCCCTGTTTGTTTTTCCGGCGCAACTCAACTCTCTGGTCCGGGAAATCCTGACAGCTGGCGAAAAACTGGTTCCAGTCACCGACTATCTCACCGAAGGCACGCGGCTATTGCTCCATGGCGCCGATAATTATGAAGCGACGGCTGAGAAGTATGACGAAATCATTCGGCGTGAATGGGAAGCGGCCCAGAATGAACTGGCCGCCGGTCAGCGTCAAACCGCCCCTGTTCATCCCGAGAGCGCATACCTGCGCCATACGGACTTGCAACGGGAACTGGGCCGATTCCAGCGCATGACCTGTTATCATATTCTGCCCGTTGAGGCGAAGAACGCCTCGACGCTCATTGAATTCGAAACCGCGGGCTTTGAATCGGTCGCGCCGGATTTGAATCATTATCTTGAGCACATTCGCCGCCGTCAGAGCGAAGACTTCCTGGTCAACATTGTGTGTGACAATGACGGCCAGGCCATGCGGCTCAGGGAAATTCTGAGCGACCACGACATCGGAGCCCAGCGGATCGCCGAAGCCGACAAAGAGGCGACGTCTTTTGAGACGCGTCGGGCCATTGAAGGCTATCAGGATGTGGTGCTGACCGTTGGCGCCCTGGCGAACGGGTTTGAATGGTCTCAGGCCCATGTGGCGTTTATCACGGATCGCGAGATTTTCGGCCGGTATAAACGGCGCCATTTTTACCGAAAACTGTATAAAGGCGCCCCCATTTCGTCGATCGCCGACATCCAGCGCAACGATCTCGTGATTCATGTGGACCATGGGCTGGGACGCTATATGGGCCTGCGGATTCAAGAGGTGGACGGTAAGCGGTCCGAATTTCTGGAAATCACCTATGACGACGGCGGCCGCCTGTTGGTGCCCATCGAAAAAGTTCGAAAAGTACAGAAATACATGAAGTCCGTCGATGAAGACACCGCCCCCAAACTGGACCGACTGGGGGGCAAGCGATGGGAGAACCGCAAGAAGAAGTCGCAAAAAGCCGTTGAACAAATGGCCGAGGAACTCCTGGAACTTTACGCCAAGCGCGCCACCGCTCAGGCCCACTCGTATGGAGACGATACGGTCTGGCAAACGGAATTTGAGGCCTCCTTCATTTACACAGAAACCCCCGACCAACTCAAGGCCATCACTGACACCAAAGAAGACATGATGTCGGAAAAGCCCATGGATCGGCTCATCTGTGGGGATGTGGGTTTCGGCAAGACGGAAGTGGCCATCCGGGCGGCCTTCAAGGCCGTGCAGGACGGGAAACAGGTCGCTTTCCTCGCCCCGACCACCGTCCTGGCCCAGCAGCACTACAAAAACCTGAGCGAGCGATTCGCCGATTATCCGCTCACCGTCGATGTGTTGAGCCGCTTCCGAACACCGGCTGAACAGAAAAAGACCATCGCCGAGACGAAACTGGGTAATGTGAATGTCCTGGTCGGCACCCACCGCCTCCTGTCCCAGGACGTGAAATTCGCCGATCTCGGTCTGGTGGTTATTGATGAAGAACAACGGTTTGGGGTTAAGCAAAAGGAAAAACTCAAGGAGATGCGCGCCCAGGTCGATGTGCTGACCCTGAGCGCCACGCCCATTCCACGCACGCTGCACATGGCCATGTCGGGCATTCGCGACCTGAGTCTGATTTCCACGCCCCCGGCTGATCGCCTCCCTATCCGCACACGGGTGATTCAATTTGACAAAGACCAGATCGCCGAAGCGATCCTGCGAGAGTTGAACCGCGGCGGTCAGGTCTATTTCGTTCACAATCGCGTCCACAACATTGAAAAAGTGGCGCAGCAAATCCAGGAGATCGTCCCACGCGCCCGGATCGCCATCGCCCATGGGCAAATGAATCACAACGAGCTCGAACAGGTCATGACGGAATTTGTCAACGGCGACACGGACATCCTCCTGGCCACGACGATCATCGAAAACGGCATCGACATCCCGAACGTCAACACCATCATCATCAACCGCGCCGACGCCTTCGGCCTGGCGCAGCTATACCAATTGCGCGGGCGGGTGGGGCGCGACGTCAAACGGGCATACGCCTACCTGATCGTGCCGTCCGGCCAGCCCATAACCGACCTGGCCGTCAAGCGATTGCGGGCCATTGAGGAGTTCACGGAGTTGGGCGTTGGCTTCAACGTGGCCATGCGGGATATGGAAATTCGCGGTGTCGGGAACATTCTGGGCGGAAAACAACACGGGGTCATGGAGGAAATCGGCTTCGAGTTATATTGCGAGATGCTGGAGAACGCCATTCGAAAGTTACGCGGCGAAAGCGCCATGGCCCGCTCCCAAGCCGAAGTCAAATGGAACCGCTCCGCCGTTCTGCCCATGGCGTATGTGCCCGTGGAGTCGCAACGCATCGCCATTTACAAGCGTCTGGCAAGCGCGCGCGAATGGGCGGACCTTGACGACATTGAAGAGGAATTGCGCGACCGATACGGCGAGATGCCCGAAGAGGCGGCCAATCTGCTGAACATCTCTCGCCTGCGCCTGATGGCGACACAGCACGATATCATCCGGATTCAGGGTACCGCCTTTGGCTGGCGCATGACGGTTTCCGATGTGGTTCTCGGCGATCGCGACGCGCTGCTGGCCCTGGTGGGACGGGCCCGAGAAGCCACGGAACACTTGGAAGACATCAAAGAAATCAAGGCCTCCTCGAAGGGAGAAATCAATATCCTCCTGGAAAGCCCGGCCCGAGCGCGAAGCCTCGCGCTGGCCATTCAATTCTTCCGGGCAATGGAACATCCCGGTATTTTATCTTCCGTCGAGCAGGGGAAACAGCGTTAAATTGTATCCAATTGCAGACTCAACCGATCCAGACACGCTTCAGCCCATGAACCTCAGATCAGAAAGGAACCTTGCCAATGCGCCATGCTTATTTGAACCGATTTCTGAACGGAGGGGCGCTGGCCGCCTTGTGTTTTGTCTATGCGATCCGCCCATTCGCAGGGGGCGATCCGGCGCCGGAGGCGCCGCGGATTACGATTCTGAGCGCCCAGCCGGGGGCCGTTTCGGGCAGGCCGGGAAGCGGCTTCCATCTCACCTATCGCTGGCGGGCGACCGCCGGGGGCAGCGATTACTCGGTTTTTGTTCACTTTATCGACCCAAACGGAAAAGTCGTCATGCAGGACGATCATAAACCGCCGACGCCCACTTCCCAATGGAACGGC
>JADFCT010000023.1 GCA_017161665.1 Candidatus Sumerlaeota bacterium | reverse complement strand
GAAGGCAATACAGAGCATGATGGATGACGAATGTCCTCTGGAGATGCGCCGGTTCCGATGAAACACGTGGACGAATATCGCAGCCCGGACGCCTGTCGGAATTTGGCGAAGTATATCGCGGAAACCGTGACCCGGCCCTGGACGCTCATGGAGATCTGTGGCGGCCAGACCCATGCGATCCTCCGCTATGGACTGGATCAGCTCCTGCCCCCCGGGCTGACGTTGCTCCACGGCCCCGGCTGTCCGGTCTGTGTGACGCCGGCCGAGGCTATTGACGCGGCCATCGAGCTGGCCCGCCGCCCGAACGTCACGCTCTGCGTTTTTGGCGACATGATGCGCGTGCCCGGTTCGCGACAGGATTTGTTCGGCGTGAAGGCGGAAGGCGGCGATGTTCGCATGGTTTATTCTCCCCTGGACGCCGTATGTGAGGCCGTGGCCGCGCCGGATCGGGAATTTGTCTTTTTTGCCATTGGCTTTGAGACGACGGCGCCGGGCTGCGCGCTGGCCCTTCGGGAGGCCCGGGCGCGGGGGTTGAACAATTTCTCCCTCCTCGTGGCGCATGTCCTCGTCCCTCCGGCCATCGAGGCCGTCTTGTCCGCCCCCGGTTGCGCTGTTCAGGCCCTACTGGCCCCCGGACACGTCTGCGCCGTCACAGGGCTTGCGGACTATGAGGCCATCGCCCGTCGCCACGGGACGCCGATCGCCGTGACGGGATTCGAGCCCATTGATATTCTGTTCGGGATTCTCGACGGTGTGCGCCAGCTGGAAGCAGGGCAGGCCGAGGTGACGAACATGTATCAGCGGGTGGTCCGGGCGGAGGGCAATCCCTCGGCGTTGGCGGTGATGAACGCGGTGTTTCAGGTTTCGGACCGACGCTGGCGGGGGTTGGGCCTGATACCCAACAGCGGCCTGGCGTTGCGGCCCGAATGGGCGGAATATGATGCGGAAATCCGCTTCGGCCTGGAATCGGCGCCGACGCCGGAATCCGATGAATGCTTGGCCGGGCAGGTGCTCCAGGGATTATTGAAACCGACGGAGTGCCCGGCCTTCGGGACGCGCTGTTCGCCGGACCATCCCCTGGGGGCGACGATGGTTTCGTCGGAAGGGGCCTGCGCCGCCTATTACCGCTATCGCCGCGATCAAGGATAGCCGTCGGCGCCGTCACGATTTGTTGATTGTTTCGAAATCTCCAAAAATCTGGGCAATCTGTGGGAAAATTGATTGTAATCTTATGACCGACCCGAACCCCTTCGAACCCGCCTGTCCCCTCCCCATCGCCCGGCGCGAGCGCGTCTTGCTCGCCCATGGTGGCGGGGGGCAATTAATGAATGACCTGATCAAAGACCTCTTTCTGGAACACTTCGGTCCTTCCGGGCCGCCGGAAGGGCATGACGGCGCCATCCTGGAATTGCCGGAGGGACGACTGGCCCTGACCACCGATTCCTATGTGGTCCAGCCGATTGTCTTCCCCGGCGGCGACATCGGCGCCATGGCCGTTCACGGGACGGTGAACGATCTGGCCATGTGTGGCGCCCGCCCCCTTTGGCTGACGGCAGGTTTCATTCTGGAGGAAGGCTTTCCCATCGCCGATCTGCGCCGGGTGGTCGAGTCCATGGCCGCCGCCGCCCGCGAAACGGGCGTCCGCATCGTCACGGGCGACACGAAGGTCGTGGACCGCGGCAAGGGCGACGGGATTTATATCAACACGGCCGGCGTGGGCGTCGTTCCCGCGGGGCGGGCGGTGTCGCCCGCGGCGGTTCGCCCCGGCGACGTCGTGATCTTGAGCGGCGACATTGGCCGCCACGGAATCGCCGTCATGGCCGGACGCAAAGGCATTGAGTTGGAATGCGACGTGGAAAGCGATCTGGCGCCGGTTCATCACCTGACAGAGGCGCTGTTTGGCGCGGGCCTTTCCGTCCATTGTCTGCGCGATCTGACCCGCGGAGGGCTGGCCTCGGCGCTCAATGAAATCGCCCGGAGCGCCGGCGCCGCCATCGGAATCGTCGAAGAGTCCGTTCCCGTGGTCGAGGGCGTTCGCGCCGCGTGTGAATTACTGGGATTCGATCCCCTTTATGTGGCGAACGAGGGACGGTTCATCGCCTTCGTTCCCGAGGAGGAAGCCGACCGCGCCCTTGACGTCTTGCGCCCCCTGCCCAACGGCGACGGCGCCCGCGCCATTGGACGCGTCGAAACCGGCCGACCCGGTCAGGTGCGCCTCCAGACCACCCTGGGGACCACGCGCCTCCTCGCCATGATGAGCGGCGAACAACTGCCCAGGATTTGTTAGGCCGTGGCGTCGCGGTCCCATGGATTGGGCGGATCTTTGGCCTTCGATTATCCCAGCGGCCTCAATGTTCGCTTCAGACGCCTCGGCTGTGTCCGGAGCTTCGAATGATTCGGAGTTTCTCCTCCAGTTTGCGCGCCTCTTCGGGGTGATCGTCGATCACATTGTTCTTTTCCATGGGATCACGGGACAGGTCGAAGAGTTGAAAGGGTTTCTGAAACGGCTTGCCCGCCGGTTTTTCCCGCCCTCCCGAGCCGTCGCTGGCCACGAGTTTCCAGTTGCCGTCACGGATGGCGAAGGTTCCGTTGACCGAGTGGTGGATGACGGGCGGTCGCGGGGTCGGTCGCGACTGTCCCTTGAGAAGAGGGGCGAAACTGAAACTGTCTTCGCCCGCATTGTCCGGCAGGTCATAGCCCGTGATCTCCGCAAAGGTGGCCATCAGATCCGTGTGACAGATGGTTTCCTCGCAACGGCTTCCTTTGGCGATCTGAGCCGGCCACCGGGCCAGGAAGGGCACGCGATGGCCCGCCTCCCAGATGTCGGCCTTGGTGCCGCGATAGATAGAGTTGGCCCGATGCTGATCGGCCCGGTAGGCCTGGACCGAAGGATCGTCCACATGGTTGGGCGCATCGTCCGCATCGCGACGATACATATACGATCCATTGTCACTACTGACGATGATGAGCGTGTTGTCGGCGATTTTGGCGTCATCCAGGGCCTTGAGAACCTGACCGATGGTCCAGTCGGTCTGGATGATGAAATCGCCATAGGGGCCCAGACCGCTTTGGCCCTCGAAACGGGGATGGGGCCAGGCCGGCTTGTGGGGCGACGTCAGGGGGAAATAGAGAAAGAACGGTTTGCCAGAGCTGGCTCGCTGTGAAATATAACCGCAAGCCTTTTCGGTCAGATGATCCAGCGTTCCGGCCATGTCAAAGTCTTTGGCGCGCGGCCCCTTTCGGACAAAGGTCGGAAAAGACAGGGCCGGCTGTTCCACAAGGCCCGCCTCCACCAGAGGCCGATTGTTTTCGACGTACACATAGGGGGCCATATCCAGACTGGCCGGAACGAGATAGGAGTAATCAAAGCCATATTGAACGGGACCGATCGTCACCGGCCGCGAGAAGTCCACATCGTCCTGCTTGTCACTTTTCAGGGCCCAATCCAGCCCCAAGTGCCATTTGCCGACGATGCCGGTATGATAGCCCTTGGCTCCCATGACATCGGCGATGGTCAGACGATCGGGGCTGATCAGATGCTTGTCATAGCCCATCAGCACGCCGCGCTTCAAACGGGAGCGCCAGCAGTACCGGCCTGTCAAAACGCCATAGCGCGTCGGGGTGCAGACGGCCGACGGCGAATGGGCGTCGGTGAAACGCATCCCTTCCAGGGCCAGCCGATCCAGGTTTGGCGTGGGAATTTTTGACAGGGCGTTATTACAGCGGGGGTCGCCGAATCCCATGTCGTCGGCCATCAGAAAGATCACATTGGGCAATGTATTTGGCGCCGGCGACTGCGCGCGCCCCATGGACGTCAGCGCCAAAGCGGCGCCCCCCATGGCAGCCCGGATAAAATTGCGTCGGTCCATCGTTCTCTTCATCGCGCCCATCCTTTTGGTGATTTGCTCCAATTCATCGGACTATACCGCAGAATTGGAGGAAGGCAATCGCAAAAATGAACGATCACGCGCCATTGATTTAAGGTTTTGCGGATGGCTTTGAGCAATTCAGGGGAAAAAGGAATCCGGCCGCATCATTCCATTCCCTCCGCGACTGTCTTGCAGTGCAGGCGTATATTGGGCTGACGGAACTCAATAGATCCCTCCAGCCAAACCAAAACACTCAGGGTCTGTCACGGGGAAACACACCCATTCTATTCAGTACGGGGTGTGGGGCGGTTAAGCCCCACTCGGTTCGTCGGTTTGTAGATTAGAAGATCAGGCGCCGGCGCGTTCGCCCGGAAACGACGCGCCTTTCAATCCACGCCACCCGTTCGCGATCAACCGATCGAAGGCGTGTCGCGTCGGTTGAAGCGCCGCCTCATCGGCCAGATTGCGCGTCTCCATGGGATCGGTTGCGTAGTCATACAGTTCGGTGGCCACCACCGGCCCCTGCGTCTCGCCTTTTCGGAAATTCTTCTGAATCCATTGCGTATAGCGGTACCGGCTTGTGCGATAGGAATAGCCCATGACCGGCCGGCCTTCATGGGTGCGCGGGTATTGACTGATGGCAGCCGCCTTGACCGACGCCTCGGGATTATTGAGAATGGGAACCAGGCTGGCGCCTTCGAGTTGCGGCGGAATGGACAGCCCAACCAGTTCACATAACGTCGGAAAAATATCGACAAACTCGGACGGCGACAGCGTGCGCGCGCCCCGGGCTTGGGCGCCCGGCGCGGCAATGAGCAAGGGCGCCCGAGCGGCCTGCTCAAAATTGCTGTGCTTACACCACATCCCATGGTCGCCCAAGTGCCAGCCGTGATCGCCCCAAAGGACAAGGATCGTATTGTCGGCGACGCCTGAGCGGTCCAGTTCATCCAGCAGTTTGCCAATCTGGGCATCCACGAATGACACGCAGGCGTGATAGCCGTGGATCATTTCGAGTTGTTTTTCCTCGGGAAACGGTCCACTGGCCGGGACGTCCGTATACCCCGTGCGCAACTCGCCGGAGTCCTGATAGGCCAACGCAGGGCCATTGAGGCTGTGTTTCTGGAAGGGGTGGATTTTGAAGTCGTCGCGCTGGTACAGATCCCAGTATTTTTTTGGCGCGCAGAAAGGCAGGTGGGGTTTGGCGAACCCCACCCCCAGGAAGAAGGGCTTGTCGCCCCTGGCCAGACGCCGCAGGGCCTCGACGCCTTTTTCGGCCGTCATGCCGTCGATATAAACGGTGTCCTCCACGTCGGCGCATTCGGTGGCCGGACGATTGACGGAAGCCCGCTTTTCGGGGGCCGGCTTCCCGGCGGCTTTGGATGGGTCGGCATAAAGCCGTCCACCGGGCCGGATGCAGGGAATGGACCAGGAAACGGCGTCCTGAGTCACCCATCCATCGCAACAACGCCCATCAAAGATCTTGCCCATGCCGTGCGTTTCATAGCCGTTTTGTTTCAGGTACTGGGGCAGCGTCAGAATATCGGGCAGGACATCGCGCATCTTCGTCGCCAGGTCCCAGACCTGCGTCGTGTCCGGGCGCAGGCCCGTCATCAGACTGGCGCGCGATGGCCCGCAGACCGCCTGCTGGCACTGATTGTTGATAAACGTCATCCCCCGCGCGGCGATGCGATCCATGTTCGGCGTCTGGATCCCGTCATAGCCGTAACACCCCAACAGGGGTTTGAGATCATCGACGGGAAGGAACAGAATGTTGGGACGACGGGCCGACTGCGCGAAGGCGCGCGGACGCAACGCCGCCGCCATGCCGGCGGTGGTCAATCCACGAACAAAGGAACGACGATTCATGATGCTACTCCTTGGAAGGATTGGAGGAAGACGCCGGCGCCGCTTCGCGCCGGAACAGACGCCGGATGAGACGATAGACCGGATAGGGCAGGGCCGCCCGCGCCCAGAAACTCAGCGTCCCACGACAGGGGCGCAGAATCAACGCCACCGTAAAACACCGCCGAGCGGGCCAGACGGCGCCGTTTTCGAAAAACTGGATGCCTCGCTCAATAAATCCGTGCGCCATGACCTGATGAAAATTATAAGGGCGCGCCAAACGGCCCAGCGTCTTACACGACAGACGAAAGATGGCGTCGGCCTTTTCCGCCGTCCCCAACCGACGACTCAAACTGTCAGGGCGGTCATGAATCAGAACGAGCGCTTCATCAATCAGCCGCCCCGGATAGCGCTCCGAAACGCGCAGATACAGATCATGGTCTTCGTAGTTCGTGAAGGAGATGTCGAAATCGCCACATGTTCGGAAAATGTCGCGACGGAACAGGGTGTTCGGAGTGTGGGCATACGGAGGCGGATACAACCCCCAAGCCAGTCGAACGGATACATTGCGTTCCTGGCTGATTTCCCGACGCCCGTCGGGAAAAATCCGCCAGGCCTTGGACCAGGTCCAGCCCAGGGAGGGATCGGCCATGAGCGGCCGAATCGTTTTTTCCAATCGCTCGGGCATCCATTCATCGTCCGAATCCAGAAAGGCGATAAACTCTCCCCGGCTCTCAGCGATCCCTCGATTGCGGGCGGCCGACGCGCCGGCGTTGTCCTGATGAACATAACGAATGGGACCATTCATGGCCTGAACGAGGGAGGCCGTCGCATCCGTCGAACCGTCGTCGATCACAAGGATTTCAAAAGATCGCCAGGTCTGCGCCAGGACGGATTGGAGGGCGCGCTCAATGAAAGCCGCCGCATTGTAGGCGGGAATCACGACGGAAACGAGGGGTTCCTCCACCGGTTGCGCGATTCCCCCCCTGTTGACTTGTGCGCCCATGGCGTCTCTCCGGCCCCCATCAGAACAGTGAATCGAAAGGCGTCCGCTCCAGGACTTCCAGCTGCCCGCCCACCGTGGCGTTATAGATCCGACGCCCCTGGGCGCGAATGCCCCGACCACACTCCGCGAATCCCGCCATCATTCCTGCCACGTCGGGATCGGACCACACGCGCCCTTTACCGAAATAGCGGCTGTCGAAGTGATTGGGATCATCGTCCTGGGAACTGACCAGCGTCAAGGAGCCTCGATGTTCAGGATTGCCGCTTTGCGCCACCGTATCGAGAACCTTGTAACTGCAATCGGTTCCAATGAGATAGATGGGATCGAATCCCATAAAAAAGGCCAGTTCGATGGCCGTGACGCCAACGGTGTGTCCCATATACAGGCCCCTGGTGGGATCGGTTGAGAAAACGTATTTTCCACCGGGCGGGGTGTTCAGTCGCATCCAGTACCAATAGACATCCGGTCCGTGCCGCAAGAGACCGTCGAAGCGCTGGGGGAAGAAAAAAGTGGTCCCGTCGCCCAGTCGATTGATTTCCTCAGCGTTATCCGGCCCCACGCGCCAGTCTGTCACGGTCCAGAACGTGGGCCGCCAGTCAATCCGATCATACAGCAGATAGATCCGATTGAGCCCGAAGGTATATTCACCGTTGAGTTTTTCCAGGGGCGTGCGGTTGATGCTTGGGCCATTGCCGATGATGAAGATCCGTTCCCCCTTGTATTTGTCCTTGAGGGAAGCCAGGCGCTCCACTTCCCCTGGGGGACACGGGAAGGGGCCCCAGCGCCGATAGTGCCGGAGTCGCAACTCGCCCCAGTGTTTCCGATAGTCCTCCGGCGAAAGAATCGGTTCCTTTTTCAAATCCGCCAGGGTTTGGTCCCACGCGGCCTGCGAACGCTTCAGCCGGAAAGGCGCCACCCACAACGCGCGTCCGCGATATTGGATAAATTCGACGGTCCGGGCGGCCAGCCCTTTCCAGCCTTTTTGCTTGAATGTCTTCCACCCGTTTTTTATCTGTCGCATCGCTTATCCGTTTTTCGATCACTTGAAAAGTGGAATCAGGCCTGGAGGAGGCACGAGCATCTTGCCCATGGATTCGTCCCGGGCAGGCCGTCGGCGCCGTCACGCTTTTCCTCAGACCCAGGGCTCCACTCCCTATCGGTCGCTCCACCCTGGGCTGGTATATGTCGCCACCTTCGGGGCTTGGCTGCTGTTTGGCTCCTGGGGCGCAGGCCTTAGGCTCTCGAAAAAAATGACTCTTAATTCAATGTCGTTCAAACAGCCCCAAGGGCAACGATCTTTGCGCCCCCTCTGCGTTCTCTGCGTCTCTGCGGTGATTTTTTCTCCTCAGAAATATTGAGGACACCGAGTCGGAAAAAGGGGATTTATTTATTTCCACAAACCTTATCGGACAGTGCCCCGCGCCCCCGAGCTTTGCGTCATCGCGCCTTGGCGATGAGCGCAACCCTCTTCTTGTCCTTCTATTCTTCATGGTAAAAAAAAGACTCCACCTCGGCCACCGGAAAGGATTGACTACCGCCGGCTTTACTCCGCCCATTCCATATCCGCGAGGGCGTCGTGCGCCGGCGGCTCGCCGTTCAGCACTCGAACGCAATCCTCCGCCGCGCCCAGTTCCATCAGGTATCGGGAACCGCGGGCCGAGGCGCCGATATGCGCCGTCAGGATCACGTGATCCAATCGCGCCAGCGGGCCTTCATAGGGTTCATTTTCGAAAACATCCAGCGCCGCGCCGCCCAGCCGTCGCGTGGTCAGAGCCCGGGTCAGGGCCGCCTCGTCCACCACCGGTCCGCGTGAGGTGTTGATGAGGAGCGCTCCCGGCTTCATCTGTTCCAATCGCTCGGCGCTCAGATAACCGCGATTCGCCCGATTGAGTGGAATATGCAGGGAGACCACATCCGATTCCTTCAGCAATCGCGCTTCGTCCACCCATTCCACCGCGGGCCATTGCCGTCGGCGCCGGACCTCGGGATCCGTGTCACAGGCCAGGATGCGCGCGCCAAAGGGCGCCAGCAAATCAACGACGCGTCCGCCGATCCGCCCCATGCCCAGGATGCCAATGGTCGCTTCGCCAACCAGAAGCCCCATCAGGCGATTCCAAACCCCTTCGCGCACCGATGTGTCGGACTCATGCACATGGCGGAGCAGGGCAATCATATTGCCCACCGTCAATTCGGCCACTGCCTGTGACGGCGCGTCCGGCGTATACGTGACCGCCACGCCCCGCTGGCGACAATAGTCCAGATCCACGCTATCCAGGCCGATCCCCACCCGCGCAATCACGCGCAAGCGCTGGGCTCCGGCCAGGGCCTCGGCCGTATACGGTTCGGTCCCGGCAATCACCGCGTCCACATCGCCGATCAATTCCGCCACTTCCACCGGCTTCAGCCGCCGGCTGTGGGGATTGGCGATCAGTTCCCAACCCGTCTCGCGCAACAGGTCCAGCGGGCGGGAACCCGTCGTGCCGAAGGGCCAGGTGGCCAGCAATATCCGGGGACGATTCGACAAGGCGATCACCTCGATTCGCGCTGATGATACAGCGCCAGCAGTTCCGCCAGGCGGAAAGTGAACTCATCGTCGATGTCTGTCGATTCGATGGGGGGCGTTTCAAACAGCATGGGATTCAAGCCGATCCGCCGCTCCCGTTTGGCGAAGGATTCTTTGGTGAAGACATAGATACAGGAGTTTTCTTCATAGACGGGCGACAGATCCTGTGTGCGGATCAGGTTTTCGGGGTCGTGATTGATCGCCGCGCCATCGGCCGAATAAAAGCGGCTCTGATAGCGCGTGACGCTGAAGAGGGAGTCATACCCCTCTTTATCCTCCACGAACGCCTTCAGCGCCTGGGCGATGGACTCCGTGCTCAACAGGGGATTCGTGGCATGGGTTTGCAGGTAGATATCCGATTCCGTTTTTGACAAGTCATAGGCGAAGATCTTATTCGTGCTGACATAGTCCCCCACCAGTTCGGCCGGCCGCTCAAGGATCTGCACCTTGGGCGACAGCGATGGCCCCTCGGCCATGATCTTGGGGCTGTCCGTGTTGATCACGATCCGATCCACGGCATAGGTGGCGTCCAGGGTGTGGATGATATGATGATACAGCGGCTTGCCACAGAAGTCCCGGAAGTTCTTGCCCGCGACGCGCTCGCTATGGTCCTTGATCGGGACCAGGGCCGTGACGGTCTGATTCTGAATCATGCATTCATTCCTTTGTGGATTGCTTCCAGACCCCGGCGACAGGCGCCCCCCAGCATGGTGATGTCCAGGCTGTAGGCGATCATGGAAAATCCCTCGGCGATTCGCTCGCCGGCCTCGTCCGGATCCGGTTGGACCACATGAACCCCGGGGCGGACGGCATGTCGCTGGCACCCGGCCAGGATTTCCGACCGCGCTTCCAGATAGCGGGGGTGATCGAATTGGGCGGTAATCCCCATGGACGCCGTCAAATCATAAGGGCCGATAAAGGCGGCGTCAACGCCGGGAACCGACAAAATGGCGTCGATCTGCTCGACGGCGCGGATATGTTCGATCTGCACACACACAAAGGTGTCGCGATCGGCCCGGCTCATGTATTCGTCAAAGGCGAATCCGTAGCCATGGGAGCGGCCATACCCCACGCCCCGTTCGCCCAAAGGGGGGTATTTCACGGACCGGACCAGATTCTCGGCCTCTTTGCGCGACGTGACCAGCGGGCAAATCACCCCCATGGCGCCGGCGTCCAGATACCGTTTGGTTTCGTCATACGCATTGCCCGGCAGCCGAACCATGGGCGCGCAGTCGGGGGCCCCGGCTCGAATGGCCTGAAACAACCCTTGCGCCTGCGGCACGTCCACAGCCGAGTGTTCGGCGTCCACCACCAGGAAATCAAATCCCGCCGCCGCCATAATCTCCGCCGCCACGGGGCTGGCCGTATTGATCCAGCTGCCAATCATCACATCACGCATCATGCCCGTCCTTACCGTGTTCCGGGCGCCCGGCCGGCGCCGCCATCCATCGCTCCACTGTCACCCAGGGGGCCGAGCCGCGCAAATGAAAAAAGCGCGTCGCCGGGCGATATCCCGTCAACGCGCTGTCAGTTGGTTAAGGTCCGCTCCCGCGTCGGGGGGCCTAGCGCCCCATGGCTCTGAGGAACAGCTGGGCCGGATTGACCGGGGAGTCAATACGATCCAAGGCTGGATTGGGCCGACCCGTCAGGCGCTGGACCGTGGGGCTTAACACCTCGGGGGGGGCGCCCTCCATCACCGGCGGCTCGCCTTCCATTTGAGCCGGATGGCCGCCCAGTGACCGATCGAAGGCCGCCTGGATCAGGTCCGGATTGAAGAACTGAAGGAAGGCTTGGAGGGATTCCGCCTCATCGCCCTCAATCAGACCGTTCGCGTCCTTGTCTATCATGGAGAACAACGTGGGCGACAGCGACTCGGCCATTTTGTCCGCCTCGGGATTATTTTCCGCGTCCTCTCCCGTGATGTTGGTCATAATCTGAGCCAACAGATCCTGGAATTCATCCAGACTCACTTCCTGATCGCCCAGGAGTTCGGCGCTATTGTTGGTCCGGAACATCGAGGTTAAACTCGACAGACCGTGCATAATGCTGCTGATCGGCATAAGGGACATAATGGGCCGGCCTTTCGTTGAAAAATCGTCGCTGCCGACGGCGGCAGATTTTACCGGCCTTCGGTCAACATCTTATGAACGGGCCAGAATCGGGCCAAATCAAAAACCGCCCCCGGCCCCAAGGGCCAGGAGCGGCGGATTGTGTTCTCTCCTTGGAAATTGACCGGACGATCAGATCTCAATCAATCCAATCTTGTCGTCGCTGCGTTTGAAGATGACATTGATGCAGCCATCCTGAAGATGCTTGAAAACAAAGAAGTTCCGGTTATCCATCTTCTCGAGCTTTTGAAGCGCGTCTTCCATCGAGTACGGCTGCGGATCAATGGTTTCGGGATGAATCCAAGCGGGGGTGTCGCCCTTTTGGACGAAGGAGGCGGCATCAGGCAAGTCAATGGGGGGGCCGCCGGTGGCGTTTTTCTTCTTGTCGATCATGCGATGGCGCCGCTTTTCCAACTGCTTGGTCATCTTGTGGATGGCTTCGTCGATCGCCGCGCGGAGTTCTTCATTGGCAACGGAACAATGAAACTCAGTCTTTCCCGATCGCACCTGCATGTCCACCGAATGACCGCGCTTGCCTCGATCCACCGTCACCTCAATCGCCGTGATTTTATCATGGTATTTATGAAACCGGCTGACTTTCCCTTTGACCCATTCCCGCAACTCATCGCTGACGTCCATGTGTCTGGCGGTCAATTTTAAAGGCATAAGCAACCTCTTTCCTTCAGCTGACAGCTGAACATCTGAAATTTGGCGAAAATTTTCGCCACCTTTCCTTTCAACGTATTGTACTTATCGACTCAAAGCCCCCCAGGCTCAAGCATTTTTTGGAAAAAACCGCAAAAAAACGAATCGGTCGCTTTGGACCGGGAAACGGGAAAGCAACGGAAAACTCCAGCCGCAATGAATCACAGCAGAGTATTAATTAATGTTATAATCAATCCAACGGATTAAAGGATTGACCGGACGGCTCTTCGTTCTTAAACTCTGCGTTTATTTGCATTTTGGCCTTTCCCGATCGATCGTCCGTTGATGGCAGGCGGGAAAATCACAAAAACGTTCATAAATAAAAGGGTTTGCCCTTATCGGTTTTGGATAAATCCGGCCGTGGGACGCCCGTTATCAGCGACTAACGGAAAGCGTGATCGTTCGGTGGCGCCCGTCGACGAAGGCAACGACTTTTCCAAATCCATGCAGGCGCGCCGCTCAGCCGTCGCCGCCTGTTCCATTCTGCGAATGAGCCGCCACTCGACGCTTGTTCGGTGAACCACCGGGAGGATTGCTTTATGGCCAGAGGCAAAAGCAAACCCAAACTGAATCTGACACAAAAAATCATTGCCGATCACTTGATCGAAGGCGAAATGCGCGCCGGCGAAGCCATTACCCTGCACATTGATCAGACCATGACGCAGGACTCCAACGGCACGCTGACGTATCAGCAACTGGAAGCCCTGGGGATCGAACACGTCATGACGCAGACGTCGGTGTCCTATGTGGATCACAATTTGCTCCAGATTTCCTATGAAAGCGCCGACGATCATCTGTATCTTCAAACGATCGCCGCCCGACTGGGGGTTCATTTTTCCCGACCCGGGAATGGCATTTGCCATAAGGTTCACCTCGAACGCTTTGCGGCCCCCGGGAAAACGCTGCTCGGCACGGACAGCCATTGCACCACGGCCGGCGCCTTGGGGATGCTCGCCATCGGCGCCGGCGCCCTGGATGTGGCCCTCGTCATGGCAGGCAAACCATTCCGCATGGAAATGCCCGAAGTCATCAAGGTCATCCTGAAGGGCAAACCCGGTCCGTGGATCGGCGCCAAAGACATCGCCCTGGAACTCTTGAGGCTGCTGACGGTCCGAGGCGGCGCCGGCAAATCACTGGAATATGCGGGCGACGGGCTCAAGCACATTGCCGTGTCTGAACGTGGGATTATCGCCAACATGGTGGCCGAAACCGGCGCCACCGCGTCCATTTTTCCCTCGGACACCATGACGCGCAGCTACCTCAAACGCCAGCGACGGACCGCCGAATACCTGGCCCTGGCAGCGGACAAAGACGCCGAATACGACGGCGAAATGGAAATCGATCTGTCGGACATCAAGCCCCTGGTCGCCTTGCCCCCCAGTCCCGATAACGTCACGGAAGTGGCCGAAGTGGCCGGCACGCCGATTTCGCAGGTCTGCATTGGCGGTTCCACGAATTCGACCTATCGCAACCTCATGGCCGTGGCCCAGGTGCTCAAAGGCAAAGTGGTCCACCCCAACGTGAGCCTGGTGATCATCCCCGGTTCGCGCCAGGTGATGTTGAACCTGTCGCAAAACGGCGCCCTGCATGACATGATGAAGGCGGGCGCCCGCATTCTGGAGCCCGGATATGGCCCCAGCGCCGGCATCGGCCAGGCGGCCCCCACCGGGGGCGTCAGTCTCCGAACCTTCAATCGCAACTACCCGGGCAGTTCCGGCAATCGCGAGAGCGAGGTGTACCTGTGCGGCCCCGCCACCGCCGTCTTTTCGGCTCTGGAAGGGAAAATCGTCTGTCCCCTGAGCACGGGCAAGCGGCCGCCGAACGTGACGATACCGAGCCAATTCGAAGTCGATGAGTCTCAGATCATCCCGCCGCCCGAAAAACCGAGCCGTGTGGAGATTCACCGGGGACCGAACATCAAATCCGTGCCCCTCAAAGACTCGTTGCCCCAGGATCTCAGCGGCGTGGCGCTCATTCGCCTGGGCGACAACGTGACGACGGAGGACATTCTGCCCACCAGTCCGGCGGCGATGGCCCTGCGATCCAATGTCCCACGTCTGTCGGAATTCATTTTCCGTTACCTGGACCCCACGTTCGTTCGTCGGGCCAAATCCGCCGGCGGCGGATTCATCATTGCCGGTGAAAACTACGGACAGGGATCGGCCCGCGAACATGCGGCCCTGTGTCCCATGTACCTGGGTGTTCGGGCGGTCTTTGCCAAATCCTTCGCCCGTATTCACCGACAGAACCTGATCAACTGTGGCATTCTGCCCCTCGTTCTCAAGGATTCCAAATCCTATGAGGACATTCAACTGGCCGACGAAATCGAAATCCCCTTTGCCCGCATCTTCCTCAGTGATGGCAAGCCCATGGTTGTCAAAAACAAGCGTTCCCACAAGAACTACAACGTCGAACACAACCTGTCGCCGCACCAGATCGAAATCATCCTCGCCGGCGGCCTGCTGAATCTGACGCGGTCGGCCATGGGGCTGGAAACGCCGAACAGCAAATCCAAGGGACGCCGCAACAAGTAGTCGCGCCCCCGCAACCGAATCAAGCCATGGGATCGCCTCTTCGATGGACCGTGTCGAAGAGGCGATTTATGATTAACCTGCCCTTTCGAGCGTTGATTTTGCGGCTTTATCCTTTGACTCATCCGGGAGGCGGGTCCTACACTTTCCGCTTTATCTGGCCCTAGTAGGCCTGCGGAAATAAATAAATCCCGTTCTGATGTTGGTCAAACCTTCCCAAGGCCAACAATCTCTGTGTTCGCTGTGACTCTGTGGTAAAATTCTTTTCACCACAGAGTCACAGTGAACACCGAGTCCAAAAAGGGGATTTTTTTCGAGAGCCTTAAACTGGCCAATGTTTCACGAAATGCGAGGTTGTCCACGATGAGCGACATGATTACGGTTACCCTGCCTGACGGATCGATCCGGGAACATCCCGCCGGCGCCACCGTGGCCCAGGTGGCCGAGGGCATCGGCCCGGGCCTGGCCCAGGCGGCGCTGGCCGGAAAAATCGACGGCGCCGCTGTGGACCTCAGCACGCCCATCGAACACGACGCCCAGGTGGCCATCCTCACCTATCGCGATCCCGAAGGAACCGAAATCTATCGCCACTCCACGGCGCACCTCATGGCCATGGCCATCAAGCGGCTGTGGCCCGAGGCCAAACTGGCCATCGGCCCGGCCATCGAGGACGGCTTTTACTACGACATCGACATGCCCACCCGCCTGTCAGAGGAAGAACTGCCCCAAATTGAGGCGGAGATGAAAGCGCTCATTAAAGCCAAGGTTCCCGCGCGCCGGGAGATCCTGGACCGGGCCACGGCCCGCGCTTTCTTCGACCAGCGGGGGGAGTCCTATAAGGTCGAGATGATCGACGATCTGCCCGACGAGGTGGAAACGGTTTCCATCTATCACCACGGCGATGATTTCGCGGACATGTGTCGCGGCCCGCACATGCCACACTTTGGCGCCGTCAAGTCCTTCAAACTCCTGTCCGTGGCTGGCGCCTACTGGCGGGGCGACGAAAACCGTCAGATGCTTCAGCGCATCTACGGCATCTCGTTTCCGGACAAAAAACTCCTGGCCGAACACATCAAAATGCTCGAAGAAGCCAAGCGGCGAGATCATCGGATTCTGGGCAAACAACTCGACCTCTTCTCGTTCCACGAAGAAGGCCCCGGCTTCCCCTTCTTCCACGCCAAGGGCATGATTATCTATAACGAGTTGATGAATTATTGCCGCGAGGAATTGCGCAAGCGGAATTATCAGGAAATCCGCACGCCCCTGATCCTCAACGAGGACTTGTGGCATCGCAGCGGGCATTGGGATCATTATCGTGAAAACATGTACTTCACGAAAATCGACGATCGGGATTTTGCCGTCAAGCCCATGAACTGCCCGGGCTGTTTGATGTACTACAAAAGCAACCTGCATTCGTATCGCGAGCTGCCCCTGCGCGTCGCCGAATTCGGTCAGGTCCACCGCCACGAAAAATCCGGCTGTCTCCACGGCCTGTTCCGCGTCCGGACCTTTACGCAGGACGACGCCCATCACTTCTGTATGCCCGAGCAACTGGAAGCCGAAATTCGCGGGTGCATTGAGTTCGTTTTCGCCGTGTACAAGACCTGCGGCTTTGAGAACATTCACGTGGAACTCAGCACCCGGCCCGAAAAATCCATCGGCGACGATGCGGTCTGGGAACTGGCCACGGACGCCCTGAAAAACTCCCTTGACGCCAAGGGCATTGATTATCAGCTCAATCCCGGCGACGGCGCCTTCTATGGGCCCAAGATTGACTTCCATATCCTCGACTGCTTGAAACGCTCCTGGCAATGCGCAACAATCCAGGTCGATTTCTCCATGCCCGAACGGTTCGACCTGACCTATGTGGCGCCGGACCAGAGCCGACAGCGCCCCGTCATGATCCATCGCGCCATCTTCGGGTCCGTGGAGCGGTTCCTGGGCATCATGACAGAACACTTCGCCGGCGGCTTCCCCATGTGGCTGTCGCCCACGCAGGTGACGGTGATCCCCGTCCACGAAGACCTGAGCGAATACGCGGCGGCCGTGGCCGAGCGCCTGAAGACCGAGGGTGTGCGCGTCCACCTGGACGATCGCAACGAAAAACTCGGCGCGCGGCTCCGGGACGCGGAAACGCAGAAGGTCCCCATGATGCTGGTGGTAGGCGAAAAGGAAAAGAACGCCGGCGCCGTCAATGTGCGTCGCCACAAGATGGGACAGGTCGGGACGCTGCCCGTGGATGAGGTCGTGGCGCAAATCCTGGAAGAAATCAAAGAACGCCGGATCGTTCAATAAAATTGAAGGGACCTCTGTGTCCCTCTGCGCCTCGGTGGTGAAAAACACAGCGTCCGAAAGGACACAGAGGCGCAGCCCGAAAAAGACTGGCTTTTGACCACGGTTTCGCGGGAAAATCGTCCACCGAAAAACGGGATGCTTTTTTTCCTTTTCATACGAAGGAGGACACACCATGATTCGAAAAACCCTTATGACGGCGGCCACGGTCTGGTTGGCGTGGGGGGGCCTGGCCGGCGCGCCCGCGACGGCTCAAACCCAAGCCCCCTATGAGGACCTGCCCGACGGAGGTCGGCTGGACCAGGCGGGAACGGTCTATATCAACATCAAAACCGGCGACGCCCTCGCGCGCATGGCGCCCTATTGGTTCCGTGGGATGCAAACGTCGGACGGTCCCGTGGCGCCCGGCATGGAAGGACTGGAAAAACTCTACCAGGCCTTCCTGACGGCCGGCGGACGGGAACTGGATCAGACGGGATTCAGTCTCTCGCGCAAAGGTGAGTACGCAATCGCCAAAACATACGCCACCTTCCGTGGCGACACGTCCTGGCGCAAGGCCCTGGGCGAGCGCCCTCACGTCTTCAGTTCCCTCCTCTACGCGCCCAAGGGCACACTGTTCTTTTTCTCTCAGGATATGGACCTGAAGACGGTCGTCGCGCTGCTGCGCGAATTCTTCGTGGCTACGAAGAATTCGGAAGGCAGCAAGCAATTCGAGGATTTTCTCAATTCCATCAAGACCGATACGGATTATTCGGTCGAGGCGTTGCTTGAATCCTATAACGGGGAAATCTGTTTCTTTGGCGATGTGGACCCGGAGAACAGGATCACGCCCGCCGGCAGCCCGCCGGACGCCGAAGGGATCGCCATGCCCCGTCTGGCCCTGATGATCAAGGCCCGATCGGACGTCTTGTTCACGGCGCTGAAAGCCGAGGCCGCCAAAAAGGGAACCCAATTCGAGGAGAAAACATCCGGTCCCTTCCAGATCGCCATCGACGCCCAACCGGTGGCGGGCGGTTTACTTCGAATGACCATGGCCTACGACAAAAATTATCTGATCCTGGCTTCCTCTCCGGAATTCATGGATACAATTATCGCCACGAAAAGTGATTACTCCAACCTGGGCAATGACTTGGACTTCCTCCGCGTGCGCGGCAAGCTGGCCGTCTCGGGCAACGCGCTGTCCTATCTCAGCCCGAACCTCCCGAACCTGGCGGTGAGCGCCGGCGCCCTGGTGGCGCAGAAGTTCGGCCTGCCCCCGTCCATGATTCAGGGCATGATGGCCCAGGCGCCGGGGGGCGACGCCTTCGGTGGTTACGCTTCCATGCGCATCAATGACGACAAAGGCTTCCAAATCCTGCGCGCCTTCCAGCCAATGGATCCTTCGGATCTGCCCGCTTTAATACAAGGCGCTTCGATAGGGATGTCTTTCAACGCGTCCATGGGCATGACCATGGACGCGACGCCGGGCCAGTAAGCGACACGACGAAGGAGAATGGAATCATGATGACTATCAATAAAAATAGCGTGGCGCGAACGATGCGGGGCGCCGTGGCCCTCGCGCTGGCGTGCGCCCTCAGTTGGATGGCGTCGGCACAGACGGAAGGGCAGACAGAAGAACCGGCGGATGACAGCGCCTGGTTCAAGGCGGTCATGGACAAAATCGACCGCCAGGGCGATGTGGTCGTGGCTGTAGATGGCAAGGCGGTCATGGGAGCGGTGGCTCAGGCGGCTCCGGCCATTGCCGGCGCTGGAGTTTTGCCCTTGGGACCAATGGCTCCCATGGTGGGCGATGCGGCAAATGTGAACGGTTTATTGGATGCTCTGGGCGTGAGTGGCATCGAAGGCGTCGCCTACAGCGCAAGCCGCTTGAACGAAGGGGGCAATAACTCTCAGCCCGCGTTCCGGGAAAAGGCCGTTATCCATGTGCCCAATGGTCGACATGGTCTTTTAAAAACAGGCCTCAAGGATGACACACCCTTCAATCTTTTGGATATGGCCCCGGCCAACAGTTATCTGGTTGTCGATCTCAATTATTCCGGCGCCTGGATAAACACATTAATGATGAAAATCACCGCGGCGGCCCCCAATCAATTCAAAGTGGATCACGCTGCGATTGAGAAAGAATTCGATCCCAACTCCACCCAAGGCGCGTTCAATGGCTTTGGCATGATCGTTGCCCCCGATCCCATTGTTGCGATCGAGGGACCGGAGGTTATTCGTCCGGAAACGCTCAACGTCGCCTGGATCCTGAAGGGGGCCCAAGAAGGTTTTCTCCAGTTGCTGGCGATAAGCGTCCAAACGTCCGGACAAAAGGACTGGGAGGTTCGCCCGAAAGTCTATAGTGGTCATCAGGGATTCATGGCCACCCATCGGTATGCGAAAAAGTGGCAAATGGGGGCCGTTCATACCGGTTCGGAAATCATTGTCTCGAATAATGACGCGTTCATTGCCCTGTTGCTGGCCAACCGGAAGGGCCAAAGAAACTTCCGAAACCAAAATCCGGCCCTGCGCGAAGCCTTTGGCGATCGTGAAGCGAAGGGAATTGCTTTCTTCATGATGGATTCCATTTCGAATGAAGCCGTTGAACCCATCGTCAAGACACTCGATACCATCATGAGGTGGCCACTGTTCGGTGGTGAAGTCGCGCCAACGGACGAACTTAATAGGCTGGTATCGCAAATGGGCGGTCGCGTTATGATGGTCACAGCGACTCCTGCGAGCATTGAATATGAAAGTGTGGCGAAATCCAGTCGATTGCACATGAATATGCTGGCCGCCGGCGGCGTACTTCCCATTCTCGACACGGCGGTGTTGTGGGCGCCTTTTGCGTTCGTGGACGGCGCCATGGCGCTGGGACAATAAATCGCCCTCAATAAGCGGACCGATCGTTTCATTCACGACTTTTCACGAATCCCAAGAAAAGTCGTGAAAAGTCGTAGGATTCGT
>JADFCT010000241.1 GCA_017161665.1 Candidatus Sumerlaeota bacterium | reverse complement strand
GATGACTACGTCAGCGTGGAACATGTGCTGCTGTCCATCCTCCGCCACGCCCGGAACCGGCCGGCTGGGGAGATCCTGGCGCAAGCAGGTTTAACCGTGAATAAATTGCTGGAGGCGATGGCCAAGGTCCGTGGCGCCCAGCGTGTGACCAGCGACAATCCCGAGTCCACCTATGAGGCTCTGGCCAAATACGGCCGGGATTTGGTCCAGGAGGCCCGGCAGGGTAAATTGGATCCGGTCATCGGCCGAGACGACGAAATTCGGCGGACCATCCGAATTCTGAGTCGCCGTTCCAAAAACAATCCCGTTCTCATTGGCGAGCCCGGCGTTGGCAAGACGGCGATCGTGGAGGGACTGGCCCATCGGATCGTGCGCGACGACGTTCCCGAGGGGCTGCGGGACAAAACCATCTTCAGCCTCGACATGGGCTCCCTGTTGGCCGGCGCCAAATTCCGAGGGGAATTTGAAGAACGGCTCAAAGCGGTTTTAAATGAAATTCGACAATCCGAGGGGCGGATCATCCTGTTTATTGATGAAATCCACACCATCGTCGGCGCGGGCAAAGCGGAAGGCTCCATGGACGCGGGCAACATGCTCAAGCCCATGCTGGCCCGTGGGGAACTGCATTGTATCGGGGCCACAACGCTGGATGAATACCGAAAACACCTGGAAAAAGACGCCGCCCTGGAACGTCGGTTCCAACCGGTCCTGGTCCAGGAACCGGGGCTGGAAGACACGATCTCCATTCTGCGTGGACTACGAGAACGCTTCGAAGTCCATCACGGTATCCGAATCCTGGATTCGGCCCTCGTGGCGGCGGCGACCTTGTCACATCGCTATATCACCGATCGCTTCCTGCCCGATAAAGCCATCGACCTGGTGGACGAAGCCGGCGCCTCGCTGCGAACGGAGATCGACTCCATGCCGGCGGAACTGGATTCGGTGTCGCGGCGCATGATGCAGTTGGAAATCGAGCAGGCCGCACTCAAAAAGGAATCGGATAAGGCGTCTCAAAAACGACTGGAAACTCTGAGCAAAGAGTTGGCCGATCTACGCGACGAACATGGACGGATGAAAGCGCAATGGCTCAGCGAAAAAGAGAGTATCGAGCAATTACGCGCGCTGCGTGGTCAAATCGAACAGGTCCGGGCCGATGTGGAGAAAGCCGAGCGGGAATACGACCTGAATAAAGCGGCGGAACTGAAGTACGGCACGCTCCACGGCTTGGAGCAAAAACTCAAACAACTGGAGGAAGGACATCGGGACAGTGACTCGGTCTTATTAAAAGAGGAGGTGACGGAAGAGGAGATTGCCCAGATCGTCGCGCGGTGGACGGGCGTGCCAGTGGCGCGGCTGATGGAAGGGGAGCGGGAAAAACTCCTGCGATTGGATTCGATTTTGCACGATCGCGTCGTCGGACAGGACGAAGCGGTTCAGGCGCTGGCGGATTCGGTGATTCGCGCCCGATCGGGCCTCAAGGATCCCAACCGCCCCATCGGCTCGCTGATCTTCCTGGGGCCAACGGGCGTGGGGAAAACGGAACTGGCCCGGGCGCTGGCCGAGGCGCTTTTCGATACGGAAGAGAACATGATCCGTATCGACATGAGCGAATATCAGGAAAAGCATTCTGTGGCCCGTCTCATCGGCGCGCCTCCGGGCTATGTGGGCTATGACGAAGGCGGGCAACTGACAGAAGCCATTCGCCGCCGCCCCTATTCGGTCGTCTTGTTCGATGAGATTGAAAAGGCTCACCCCGACGTGTTCAACACGCTCCTGCAGCTGCTGGACGACGGCCGACTGACCGACGCCAAGGGAAGGACGGTGGACTTCAAGAACACGGTCGTCATCATGACCAGCAATCTCGGGGCCGACGACATCATCGAAGGACTGAGCAATGGCAAAGACGAAAACGACTTTGGAAAGGGCGGCGCCATTCCCGAAGTCGTTCGGAGCAAGGTGATGGTCGAACTACGCCGACGGTTCCGCCCCGAGTTCCTGAACCGAATCGACGAAATCGTCATGTTCAAATCGCTGACGCTGGCGGAAATCGAACAAATTGTGGAACTCTTGTTCAATCACGTCCGCGCTCGACTCGCCGATCAACGGATCGAGGCGGAACTGACCCCAGCGGCCACTGAACATCTGGCCCGCCACGGATACGATCCCCTCTTTGGCGCCCGACCGTTGAAACGACTGATCCAGCGGGAACTGGAAACCGGCTTGGGACGGAAAATCATCGCCGGCGAATTGGGCGACGGCGACAAGGTGGTCATTGACGCGAAAAACGGGGAATTGTCCTTTGAAATCAAAAAGACGACGGAAGGGGAAACCACATAACGACCGTCTTCGATCTCGTGAACGGCTCCTTCAAAGAACCAGGGAAGATATGGGAAGCGCCGGCGCGATGGGCTCCGCGAAGCGGACGCGCAATCGTGACGGCGCCGGACCATTGCCCCCTCGGGTTTCCCGGTGAAGAAACATCCAACCTCAGATTGGGTGATATGTAAGAGAATTTCTTACCATTTGGGCCAATTCAGACGCGTTGAAAGGCTTTCGCAACAGGAAAATGCCCGCATCAAGCACACCATGGGGGGCCACCACATCCTCCGTGTACCCTGACATATAGAGGACTTTGATGTCGGGGCGTATTTTCAAAACACGCTCATAGACCTGCCGGCCATTCAGATCGGGCATGATCACGTCCGTCAGCAATAAATCAATCCGTTCCACCGATTGCGCCAATTCGAGGCATTCCTCGGCATGACGCGCCTCCACCACATGATACCCCAGATTCGCCAGCATTCGACAGGTCAACTCCCTGACCGCTTCATTGTCTTCCAGGACCAGAATGCTTTCCCCCTGTCCCAACAGCACCGGTTCCGCCACCTGTTCCTGCAATTCCACGGCGGCCTCTTTCGTTTCCGGTAGATAAATCCGGAAGCGCGTCCCCTCGTTCATTCGACTTTCGACAGCGACATCGCCCCCATGCTGTTTCACGATACCATACACCGTGGACAATCCCAATCCTGTGCCCGCTCCCTTGTCTTTTGTCGTAAAGAACGGATTGAAAATATGCGGCAGCGTTTCTTCGTCAATCCCATGTCCGGTATCACGAACAGACAGCACGACAAAAGAACCGGGAGTCAGTTCCAAGCCGGACCCGGAAATCCGACCGTCCAATTTGACCATCTCGGTCTCAAGGGTCAGCACACCGCCTTCCGGCATGGCGTGACGGGAATTGACACACAAATTCATAAGGATTTGTTCCAATTGGGCAGCATCGGCCCGCACGTACCCCACGCTGGCTACCGTGTGAATTTGCAAATCGACATCTTCACCAAGCAGCCGCTTGAGCAAGCCTTCCATTCCATTGATTAAATCATTGATATTGAGCGGTTTGAACTCCAGCAACTGTTTCCGGCTAAAAGCAAGGAGTTGACGCGTCAATTCCTTCGCCCGCACCGCTGCGTCGGTAATCTGTTTGAGTTCGCCACGCCAAGGCGCATCCGCCGGGATTTCCATATCCAACATCTCACAATAGCCAAGGATAACGGCCAGGATATTGTTGAAGTCATGGGCCACCCCCCCGGCCAGTTGACCAACCGCTTCCATTTTCTGAGCTTGCAGCAACTGCTCCTGAAGGTTTTCTTTTTCGACCTCCGCCCGGTGTCGCTTTGTGTTATCCCGAATTTGACTGAGCAACAAGGTTGAACCATCCGGTTGTTCGAGGAATCCATTATTCAACTCAAACCACAGTTTCGCACCATCCCGGAGCGTGACTTCGGTTTCCATCCAGGGAGCGATCGCGCGTTTGGAAAAGGCGTCTTTATATTCCTTCATCGTGGAGGCGATATCATCGATGGTATAGGCGGCAATAAAAATATTCCCCTCCAATTCCTGCCTGCGCAGGCGCATGATACGGCAATAAGCCTCATTGACCTGCACAACGATGCCCTCGGCATTGGTCAGCCGCATCCCTTCAGTTGAACTTTCCCATACCAGCGCCAAGCGTTTTTCCACAAACGCTTCGGACTCGATCTGCTTTTGAATTTGAGCCGTCCGCTCCCGCACCGTTCGCCGGAGAAGAATTACCCAGAAGAGCGCCCCCAATACCAGCGCCAGCAATCCCCCCCCCAACGCAATGGCATGACGAGGGGTCCACCAGGGGGGCTGCTGCAAAACAGTGACGTCTTCAGGACGCCGCAACAGGAGAGAAAACCCTCGCGCTTCGCCCTTTTCATTCTTTTGGATGAGACACACGCCGGTCAGGCTCAAAAGACTGTTTGCCCGCCATACCGATGAAGAAATCGGCTGACCGCCGGACTCAAAGCGCGCCTGAAACACTTCACTGCCGCTCTGTATCGAAAGGGAGGGGAAATCAGTTCCCCCTGCGTCATTGATCAGACGGCCTTCCAGACGAACCCATTCGCCGTCATATCGCCCCTCCGGCAGTATATCCTCCACACGAACAAGGGCGGGCTCAATGCGCATCGCGCTGTCGGTGGACACGACATCGGATTCCTCCAGGCAGATTGAAAAGCGGCGGCGGGTGGGAAATCCCACCACATCCACCGTCGCGCCCAATGGGATCGGAGGCGCGGAGCTGGACTGGATTTCGATCGCCCCAGTGGAGTCCTGTATATAGAAACGATTTTCAGAATAAATCAGGGTCACCACGCCGCGGACATGGATTTTTTGCATCCCAAGCAAGGCCAAATCAGTCTTTTTTACGTAAGCGATGGGAAAGACCTCTTCCTGAAAGGGATCCGCTGGAGCCGGCCGGAGCACACGGATGCTGTCGAGACCGGCAACCCTCAATTCAAATTGGGCCAGTTGCCTCAGATCGTTTTTCTGAAGGGCCACAACCCCCCGTACCAGAATTTTGGAATTGATCAGATGGCGAAAGGCGGCGCCCTCCTGGGTGTGGGGAATGAGGGCGCTAAAGTTTCCCTGCTCGGTGACGATTTGCAGGACGCCGTGGTTCGGTTCATCGTCCACAGACCGAACCACTCCTTCCTGTTCAACATAGGCGCAATCATATTCGGTGGAGAAAAGGAGACTGAAACTCACACGCGCGGGTTCAGGAAGCGTCCCCTCCCCCACCCGGCGAATACGGGAAGCGACAATGATATTATTAATATCGCCGATCTCCGTCTGTCCCTCAATCTCCACGGCGTCGCCGGATACGACGCCATCCTGCCAGCCTTGCACATAGATTCCGCCCGTATCATCTAAGAAGAAGATGTTTTTCCAAAATGGATCGGCATAAGAAATGACACCGCTTATCCTGACGGGAATATGACTGGCCGCCGCATTTGGACTCAGAGAGCGAACCTCCCGGATGCTTTGTAACAGGCCCGGCTCCAAGTCATCGGCGGCAGTAGGACGGGCGTTGTCGGCCGGGCTCTCAATCGTTTTGCAAATCGCATCCTGCAACACCACACGATAATCGGCGATTTCCGGGAAGCCCCATACATCGACCCGGTCACCGATTCCAGCCGTATCAACGCCCGTCGTGGCAGCCTGGATGAAGTGGCCATCCTCTTCCAACATGATAAATTGGTTTCGTTTTCCCCGAACCACACCGCGCACTCTGACGAAGGGGGCCGCTTCAGCAGAAAAGGAGGTTGGATCCGGAATCTGCTTCAACGGCGTAACGGGCATCTCTGCGGCAGGCTTCGGTATCCTTTCCAGAATCGTGATGTTCGACAACTCCGGAATAAACAACGCGACGCCTTCAATGTTTCCGGCATTGTATCGATAGGAGCACACGCCACGGACCTTGACCCGGGAACCCGTCAAGGCGCTCAGGGGGT
>JADFCT010000240.1 GCA_017161665.1 Candidatus Sumerlaeota bacterium | reverse complement strand
GTCATGGACAGATCGGACGCCTGTATCCGGGCTTCATAATAGCCCGGTCGGGCCGAGGCTTGTTTCGATGAGACGCAGGCGGCGGTGACGGTCGTGGCCTCGTCGGGCTTCGCATCCAGACGAATCGATGATTTCAGACGCAGGCAGCCCTCCCGAACCGACACATTCGCCGGTTCATGCTTGCTGTCCCGACCGCTCCAGTAAGGGTGATAGGGAATCCACTTTTGTCCATCCAGCCGATCGCCATTGAATGCATCTGATAATCGCTCCACGGCCTCCCACCGATAGCCCTCGGGCGGTTTCGGGAGTTTCGATTGGTCCGTCTCACCGTCGGCGACGGCGCCGGTCGCCCAGCCCAGCAGAAGAGCCATGAGGAGCCATCCATTAAAGATCCTCTTTTTCATCGGCTGATCCTTTCTTATAGTTTCCCATGTCCATAAAAATGGACACAACAAATGATGAAAATGGAGACGAGGCCCAGCGCAAAGGTTTTTTTTCAAACGCAAAGGCGCGAAGACGCAAAGCACGCCGGGGCGCGGCGCCGCTGTCTAATCAGGCCCGCGCCCCAGGGGCAAACATCCGACCAGCCCCGAAGGCGGCGGCATATACAAGCCCAGGGTGGAGCGACCGATAGGGAGCGGAGCCCTGGGTATGAAACGAGCACACAAGGCGCCGGCGCGATTTTTGCCGCGCAGCGCGCAACAAATCGTGACGGCGCCGACGGCCGTCCGACAGCAAATTCAAATTCCCGAACGAGTGGGATACAGGTAGGGGCGCAGGCGCGACGCGAGGCGTTCGGTAAAGGCATCGATATCCGCCGCGTCGAGATGGATTTGATCCAGACAGGTGAACCCCGACAGATCGGGGTAGTCCTTGAAGTGGATCGTGGGGATGCCGGTCCGCTCCGTGATGGGATCCCAGAACCGGGCGCGAGGATAGCGTCTTTCCTCTTCCCGGAGTTTATCATCGCTGGAGGGCATATAGACCAGGATGAGCCGCCCGCCCCGCTCGGTGAGTCGTCGGTTCCACGCCCCCCATTTCGTTTCCAGGTCTTCATAAAACGCATCGGCGCGGCTTCGAAGGGCTCTCTCGTCGTTGCGCGGTTCCTCTTCGGCCGTTTCGGGCACAAACCGCCGCCAGTCCTCGTTCTCTTCGGCCATCCGGACATAATCGACGCGCATGGCCCGGCGGAAGGTCTGACGGTGATAGCGAATATACGCTGTTTCGCTGAACTGGAAACGCATTTTGTAAAGCCATTGGAGCGAGGTATAGGGCGACAGCAGGACGAACCGGCTCTGAAGCGCGGCGCGCAGAAAGGTCTCGGCCTGTTGGGAGCGGTTGGGATTCGAGCGCCCGTGGCCCCAGTAGTGATCAACATGGGCGCGCGCCTTGGCCTCGTCCTCGCCTTCGATCATGAAGAAAGGGGTCGTGTCATAGAGAATGACGCCGCTGAAGGCCTCATCCGCGCACAGATCGCGCAGGACCGCCTGAGACGAGGAGCCGGGGATGGCGAGCTGGACCACGTGAACATCCGGAAAGGCCCGGTCCAGAACCTCCGGATTCAACCCACACTGAGCCCGGGATGTGCCCGCCAGGACCAGCGTTCTCTGCCCCCGGCGCCCATAGACCTGGTCACGATACCGTCCCCACCAGTCCAGCGAATCGGCCACATAGGGGCGCAGATCCTGGGCGCGACCGATCAGTTCCGCGCCGCCGGCCAAAAGCAGAAAGAGGAAGAGGCTCAGGGCCAAGGTCCGTCGCGGCGCGTCCCGGGGCGCCCGATGCGCCGACAAGACTTCTCCGCCGTTAGAATTGGAAATAGATGAAGGCACGGTCCTCACCAGTCATGGAAATCAGAATCAGAAAGGCCAGCGCGGCGATAATGACTGAACGCCAGGGCCAGGGCATCCGACCGAAAGCGGCTTCCAGACTCGACTCACGCAAACGCTGATGCAGCGCCAGCGTCGCCAGCGTCAGCGCCAGAACCATCAGAAGGGCGTCAAGACTCAACGCAACAGCCCCGGCGCCGGCGGCCGCATCGACCACCCCCACCATGGCGCAGCTCATCGCCCAGGCGTCGGTCAGGCTCTCGGCGCGAAAATAGACCCACGCCACACAGACAAGGACAAAGGTCATCAGCGACAGCACGAACCGCCCGCCCTCCGTGCGCCAACCGGCCCAGGCCGCCAGGGACGAAGCCCGAAGGGCTCGCTCGGCAATGAGATAGGAACCGTGCAGTCCCCCCCAGATGACAAACATCCAGGAAGCGCCATGCCATAGCCCCCCCAGCAGCATGGTCGCCATGAGGTTAACCACTGTACGGACGGAGCCGCGCCGACTCCCGCCCAGGGCGATATACAGATAATCACGGAGCCAGGTGGACAGGCTGATGTGCCACCGGCGCCAGAAATCGCTGAAGCCCACGGCGGCGTATGGATAGCGAAAGTTATCCGGCAAAGCAAACCCCAGACACAGGGCCGCGCCCACGGCGCACGTGGAATAGCCGAAAAAGTCGCAATAAATCTGAACGGCAAAGGCCAGCGTCCCGATCCACGCCGACACGGGTGTCAGCGCAATGGCGCCGCTGTATACGCCGTCGGCCACGGGCGCCATGAAAACATCGGCAATGACCACCTTGGCAAAAAGACCGATGACCATGAGCGTGAGTCCCCAGTTGATCTGAACCCAGGAGGCGCGGCGCGGCTCCGCGCACTGGGGCAGAAACTCCGACGCCCGCACGATGGGACCGGCGACCAGCTGCGGAAAGAAGGTCACATACAGCGCATAATCGAGAAAGGGCGCCCACGGACGGGAACGGCGCCGATACACATCAATCGTATAGGACAGCGTCTGGAACGTATAGAACGAGATCCCCACCGGCAGAAAAATGTCCGGTTGCCGGGGACTGAAGGCGATGCCCAGAGCGTTCAGGAGGACCGTGACATTGTCCAGGACAAAGGTTCCGTACTTGAAGAAAGACAACAGGCCCAGATTGACCACGAGGGTCAGAATCAACAGCCCCCGCCGCCGGCCAGCGTGATCCGTTCGGTCCATGGCCCGGGCCACGAACCAGTCCACCAGCGTCGAAATCCATAAGAGAACGACAAACGGGGGATTCCAGGCCGCGTAAAAAACATAACTGACCAGCAAGAGGAATAACTTGCGCCCCGACCAGGAAGCAATGGCGCGGGAGACGAAAAGAACCAGAGTGAAGAAAACCAAAAAGACGAATGAATTAAAGAGCATAGCCGAGATGAACAAAAGCCGAAACGAATTGCCCGTGGTCCAGGATTAAGTTCGACGCCCTTTCCTTCAAACTTGCTGCCGATAGCGAAAAACAGTTCCCTCGGCTTCCGAAGTGGTGAACGAGACGTGTCCCTCCAGCACCTCCTCACCGAAGAACTTCATGGAATACGTTCCCAGACCGCGCCCCATGTCTTCCTTGGTGCTGAAGTTGCGCTGAAAAATGCGTTTGGACACGTCTTCGGAGATGACTTCGGAATTCCAGACGCTGAATTCCACCTGATCCCCATGGCGATCGGTTTGGACAACGATGGACTGCCCTTCGCCGGTGGCCTCAAAAGCGTTTTGAATCATATTCCCCACAATGCGCAGAACCAGCGAATAGTCCGTAATGATCGTTAGCGAACCAACATTGTTTTGGACCATGAGTTTCTTGTTCCGGGCGCACAGGTGAGTGGCGAATTGTTTTTCCAGTTCCGTCAGAATGTCCTTGATGGCATAGGATTGATACAGGGGCTTATAGTTGCCATTCAAATTCTTGGACAAGGACTTCTGGATGGCGATTTCCTGAGCCAGCCGCTGAGCCTGACTGTGAAGGATGGCGGCCAGCTGCTCAGGAGCGTTTCCGTTATGCGCGACCAGCATTTCACTGGTTCCCAGAATGGCGCCCACCAGGTTATTGATGTCATGAAAGAACATGCGCTCCAGAGCGGCCCATTGCTGCTGCTGGGAGACATCCGTCAGGAAGAGCATGAGAAACCGTTGATCATTCAAAAGGAGAGGGGCGCATCGGGCCAGGAAGAGCATCTCGATCATCTGACCGTCGCGGAGGACGGTGGCGGCGCACGGTTTCTCCACCGGCGCATTGGTCGTTTGCGATGTCAGAATGGCCACCACGGCGCCGCAGGTGGGACAATATTCCGAGGCGCCGCACCCCCCCGGCGCCTGTTGGGCATGGACACAATTGATGGATTCTCCGGGCCGCAGGCCCAGAATGCGCTTGGCCTCCTCCGAATGGAGTCCCAGGAACTCAATGTAAGCGTCGTTGATGGAAAGGATCTGTCGATTTTCATTCAAGACGGCCAACAGGCCGCTGGTGATGTTCATTAACTCGCGGACAATGGGATGAGCGCCGACGAACTCAATCTGATCATGTAGTTCCGCCGGATCCGAACGTTCAGACGGCGCATTGTATGTCCCCATCGTGCAGCCCTTCCTGTGGGATCCAACCGAAAGACATGCCAGGCGTCCTTCCCTGAGCCGCTCCGAACGAGTCCAGAATCGGCCTCTGTTGGTACCATATATCCGTTTATGGAAGCCAGTGTCTATAAAATTCGCGGCGTGGCGCGATGGAATGCCCGACACCCATGGCCAGTTTTCGATGGATTGACGGCCGGGGAAAGGATTAAGTTGCCCTGTTCTTTGGAAAGGATCGTCCCCCCATGCTGCTTGAGATTTATAACCTCCTCCTCATCGAATGGCGTAAACAGACGCGGTTGAAACTCCCGTATTTCGGTCTCCTCGGCTCGGCCCTCATGGCGATCATCTGGCCCTATACCCTGGGAATCTATTCCGGTTCGCCCGGCAACACGGCCTATACCCTCGGCCCCGACACCATGAAATCCATTGTCGGCATGTGGGCGCCCGTCCTGGGGTGCATCTTCGCCGCCACCCTGGTGGCGCCCGAAACGGCCCATCGAACGAACTTGTACGTGCTGGCCCGCCCCGTCCGTCGCCTATCCTATCTGGCCGCCAAATGCGTCACCGCCTACGCCTATGCCGTCGCGCTCCTGTTTGTCGGCGCCGTGGCCAATGTGCTGGTGGTCGCCACCACCATCGGTTTCGAACAACCCCTCGACGCGCCGGAGATGAACCCGACCGTCTATTGGGCCTTATTCGCAGGAGCCTGCGTCCTGACGCTTCTGCCCCTGTTCGCCACCATGGCCTTCGGCCTGTTCTGTTCCATCCTCTTTCGCCATACCGGTCCGGCCGTGGGCGTGAGTGTGGGATTCCTCACCGCCCTGGAGCCCCTCAAGGCATTGATTACGCGGATCGAAAGCGATCTGGACATCTGGAGCCATCTGCCCATTCCGGACTATTTCAGTTCCAAAATGTTGATCTGGAGCCATCATTTTTCCTTCTTTTTCGAGGTGGCCCGAACCTATGGGCGCGGGCTGCCCGGATTCTGGGTCACGTGGGAAAACAGTTTCGCCATCACCGTCCCCCTGGCTTGGATCCTCCTGTTCACCGCGGCCTCGTATTGGATCGTCCGGCGGCGGGACTGGGGGTAAGCCCTGCGGGGAAAAAATTAAGGCGTGTGTTTTCGCGCGCATTCGCGACGGCGCCGATTCCGGCCCGGGACGGCTCTTCCATGGGCAAGATGCCCACGACCCTCATCTTCAAAAGAAAGATTGCCGCCCTCTCTACAACGGCAAAAACGGAACGTTGCCCAGCGTCCAGTTGAACAGGACAATGGCGTCCAGGTTATTGACGGCTCCATTCGAATTGACGTCGCCCCGTTCGAGATTCGCCAGGGACGGGATGTTGCCGAGCATGAAATTGAACAACATGATGGCGTCCAGATTGTTGAC
>JADFCT010000239.1 GCA_017161665.1 Candidatus Sumerlaeota bacterium | reverse complement strand
TCGGAGTTTCCGGGAACGTCGGCGGTTGGGTTTTCCATCGGCGATGGAACCACCAGTACTGCTCGGGATACCGACGGATCATCATCTCCAGACTGTCCATCCCCTTTTGTGTCAGATAACGAATGGCTTCATCCGCATCCAGTCCCTCGGGAGGAATGATGGGCGATTCGGTAAAGAGACGAAATTTCCCGTTTGCCATGCGAATGTAATAATATGGAATCAAAGGGCGATTGAGTTTAGAGGCGAAGAACGCCGGTCCGATGGGCGTGGAAGCGGGACGACCGAAAAAGTTTACAAATATTCCCTGTTTCCGGGCATCCTGATCCGCGACAAGCCCCAAAGCCCAACCCTCTTTGGCCGCCCGAACCATCTTCCCCATGGATTCCTGAGTGGTAATGGTCCGGTAGTCGGGATATTTGCGTCCCTTGACGATCATCCCTTCCAAGTAGGGATTGTGAATGGGCTTGGCAATGTGACACAGACGAATCCCCTGAAAGGCCAATGTGTTGGACATTTCCCAGAAACCAAGGTGGGCGGTCAGTAAGACGAGTTCGTTGCCATATTTTTCCACAATTTTGTGAACAGCCCGGATCTCCTCCGAGCCGTCGGGATCTATCAACTCATTCCACTTGGTGAGGGGACGACCGTAAAGACGCAACGCCTCGACAGCCATCACGCCAAAATGCATATAGGCGCCCCGTGCGATTCGATCGCGCTCGCGTTGACTTTTCGTGTCCCCAAACGCGAGGACCAGATTCTCATCCACCACACGACGACGCAGCCGGACGACGCAGGCCGCCATCCATCCCAGCGCATGACCCATTCGGATGGCTAAAAAATGAGGAATCAGTCGGACGGTAAACAACAAGGCGACGAAAGCGACAAATTCCAGGAAATGACCAATCGGACGTGATTTCTTTTTTTTCTTGGGTGAATTGGATCTGGACATAATCGGTACAAGGGGGCGCCCCCTGTCCCTTCAAAAGGAATGGATTGCGGGCGCCCTCGGAAAAAACGAAGGCTCAGGGATAAACGCGATAATGTTCCTTGGCGGCCGTAACGGCCAGGGTCTTCGCATTCAGTCCCGTGAGGACGTCGAAGATGGTAATCAGTTTGCTGATGGTCAGGACTTCAGTGATCTCCGGCGACGGATTGACCAGAGCAAACTTGGAGGCGCTTTTCGAGGAACGGGTTTTCATCCCCACCAAGGCCCCCAGCCCGGCGCTGTCAATAAAAACCGCTTTTTCCAGATCAACGGCAATCTGGGGCGGGGCCTGGTCTAAAAGAGGATAAACGACCGTCTTAAAGGTTTCCACGTCGTCGAGGATGATTCGCCCCGCGATTCGCAGATACAGATTATTCGGCGACGAGTAAACTTCCAGTTCCATTATGGTGTCCTAAACTCCAAAAAATGGCAGACGGCGGTAACCGGATCGCTTGGGCTTCCGACGCCATAGGCGCTAGATAATGAACCCTCTCCAGGCCGAGGGTCAAGCCTGAAGCGCATCACACGCGCTCCAGTTATCAACTAAAGCCCCGTCGCAGCCCCGGTCGTCGCCGCATCGGTCGCGGACACGGTCGGAGATCCATCGGCCGCGGCGACTTCCGCAACCTCGGGAACCCGGGTAAACTCGGCCAACTGTACATAGGGAAAAACAACAGCAATAGCCGTCAGCTGATCAGCGCTCGACCGTCGATCTGGAACAAAGAGATTGATGCCGGCCACTTCATAACCCCGCTCACAATTCGACAGGTGATACAAATAATTAATCACACCGTCATGGGATCCGGTCAACATAATCTCAATCGGCGAAATCATCCCGATCATGGACGAACTGAGCGGCGCAGTAGGCGCCGCAGCGGGGCCCATACCCGCGCCCGGTCCCATACCCGTGCCTGGGCCCATACCTGCGCCCGGTCCCATACCTGTTCCGGCGCCAGGACCCATTCCCGCGTCCGTTCCCATTCCCGCGCCCGCGCCTGCGCCGCCAGCATATGGATCATAAGCGCCTCCACCAGCAGCGCCTTCACCGCCGGCGCCATAAGCGCCCCCACCAGCCCCATACGCCCCGGCTCCACCAGCCGCCCCATAGCCACCCGCGCCCGCGCCATAACCACCCGCGCCAGCCCCATAGCCACCCGCGCCCGCGCCATAACCACCCGCGCCAGCCCCATAGCCACCCGCTCCATAGCCGCCGGCCCCATAGCCACCCGCGCCATAACCGCCAGCGCCGGCCCCATAACCACCGGCCCCATAGCCGCCAGCGCCATAGCCACCCGCGCCGGCGCCATACATCCCTCCGCCATACATATTCGGCGGCATACCGGGCATGCCGGGACCGCCGCCCTCAGGCCCCATATACATCTTGGCCTCATGCTTATCCGTGCTCTGATAAGGCGCGGGATCGAAAACCCGCGCACGATCAAAACTGGCAATCTGATATTCAGCCCGTGTCGCGCGCTCAATCAGATCGCCCAGAATCTCAACTTGCTTCAGGACAACATACGTTGACGAAACAGCCGCCGGGTCCGCCACCTTCGACAAATCCGCCGGATAGCCGATTCCGGGCGGAGGGATCGTGGGCATGTAAAACAAGAGTTGTTCTATGCTGTCCCGATCATATCCCGCCGGATTCTGTTGTTCCATGAGCTCGGCCACGCCGATCAGACTGAACAGGGGCACATTGGTGCCCATATTCCATCGCGTACGCATCGCCGTATAATCGGTGGCGCTGATCTCAAACTTGCTCAGCGTCTGATTATACAGCTGCGTAAACTTCTGCCGGGTCATGGCATTCTTGGGGACATTCTCCAGGTTTTCCAGAGCCAGTTTGTAATCGGCCAGATTTTTAAGTTCCCGCTCCAGGCCCGAAGCGCCCCGCAGATTCGTTGGAATCATCCACCCCACCGGATTATCGCCCAACGTGGGGGCTTGAACCTTTGTACCGCCCATAAAATTGAGTTTAACGGCGCCACTCCGCCGATTCAGCATGGCAGCGACTTCCGCGCGGATATCGGCGCGTAGTTTCGCCAACATGCTCTCCATCGTGGCGGTATCGCTTTTGCCGTCGAGCAGGGGCTTCATGTAGCTGGGATAATCAAGATCCAGTCCCCTTCGGATCTGCTCCATCCGTTGGGACAAAGTGGCCGTTTCCGATGTGTAGGAATCCAAAGCCATTTGATTCCCGCTGGCCACGGTACCCAGCTCGCCAACCGCTGCTTCATAAGCGCTCCGGGCGCTTTCAAATTCCTTTACCTTCTTGTCGAAGAGCAGGAAGTGGAGACCGGCGATAATACCCGCGCAGATAATAATCCCCACAATTAATTTGGTCTGTTTATTCATCGTATAAACTCCTCCCGGCGGGCGCAACCACCCCTTCGGCGGCGCCTGGCCGATATAAATCATCCGATTGCGGTGGGATTTTCAACGTTTTCCGTTGACTCCCGCGTGTAAGGATGCCGTAAAACCCCCCAAGGAACAACCCCAAAATGTATTTTGCTCCTCCGGAGAAGCATTTTTCCGGAGGCGCGGGATCCGCCGTTCCCACCGTATCTCAGGAGCCTCTTTATGCGCAAAGACCTGTTCGCCAAATATCTGTTAGGCGTCTGCGCCCTTTTGACTGCCTTTGTATACAGTTTTTCCCCAATCGGCGACGAAAATGATGTCTGGTGGCACCTGAAAACCGGAAAAATCCTCAATGCCAGCGGCGACGGTCTGCCCGAAAAAGACATCTTCGCCTATACCTCCGGCGATCACGACTGGCATAATCACGAGTGGCTCCTTCAAAAAATGGCGTACGGTATGTATGATTTCTTTGAAGACCGGACATTGGGGGGCTTTCGAGCCGTCATTCTATTCAAAGCCCTCCTCCTGACGGCCTGTTTTGGCCTCCTCTGGTTGTTTTGCGTGCGGCGGGGAGGGGATCCGGCGGCCGCAGCGGTAGCGGTCGTTCTCGCCGTCAGCTGTTCGCGATTCAGCATCAAGGCCCGACCACCGGTGGTGACCTATCTGTTCATGGTCGCCACCTTGTGGGCCCTCTATGAAATGCGTGAACAGTTCGACAGCCGACGACGACGCTGGGGACTGGCTGCTGGACTCACGGCATTGATGATTCCGTGGGCCAATATGCACGGCGGCTTCCTGATTGCCATCCTGCTGACGGGTTTTTACGCCGTCGGCGGCGGACTGGACGCGGCCAGCGCCTGGTTCCGGGACCGGTCCCTGACGTGGGCGGCCGTCCGCCGTCTTCCAGGCTTCAGACAGGCCATCTTCTTCTCCCTGCTCGCCGGCGCTCTGTTTGGCGCGTCTCTCATCAACCCTTATGGAATCAAACTGTACGGCATGTACCTGCGGGTCATGAGCGATCAGGAGCTGGTGAGTGTGATCGTGGAAATGGCCCCTCCCCCCCTCTTATACGCCCAAGCCTTTAAATGGATTCTGATTGCGCTGGTGATCTGCGGCTCCCTGGCGGGGCGACGACTTCCGGGAGCGGCCGAGTATCTGATTCTACTGTTTTTCACCCAACAGGCCATGAGTCATGTCCGACACCTGCCTCTCTTTGCCATTGCGGCGGCGCCGATGTTGACCTGGCAGATGGGCCGATGTCTGGATGACGCCTGGCGAGCCTCGCGGCGGGGACGCCTCGCGCTCCCGGCGGGAGCGGCGGTTCTGCTTGCCCTCTGGGCCATCTTCGGCCCACGCATCGGATGGCCACGAGCGGACGAGCAGGGCTTTCAGTCCGCCTGGGACCGATCCATGGAACTGGTCAAAGGCGCGGCGTATGATCCGCTGGGCTACCCCGGTGGCGCCGTGGAATACTTGCTGGATCATGAACCGCCGGGCCGATTGCTCAATCCCGTGGACTGCGCCGGATATCTGATCTGGCGACTGAGTCCCGAAAAATATCAGGTGTTCACGGACAGCCGATTTGATATATTCGGAGGGAAATTTCAACGCGAATCGGTGACCATGTTGAGCGGTGGCATTGATTCCCAGGGACGATCCTGGTCAGACCTGCTCGACGCCTATGACATCAATACCGTCGTGATGGATAAATACAAGCGATTGAACGATCTTCTGGAGAAAAGCGGCCAATGGACCATGGTCTATGTGGATCCGGCGCGCAGGGATCGGCTGGACCGCTATTTCCGGGTCTGGATCCGCGACACACCGCGTCCCGTTCGGCCGTTGGAACATGAATCCGGGGGAGTCGATGACTAATCCAAACCCAACGCACACGCGCAGCCGCGCCCGCCATGTCGCCCTGGCGCTGGCGTTAATTCTGTATGGATGGCTTCAGGTCTGGATACCCATCACACCCCCGCAGACCGGCCAATGGTTTCCGCGCCTTCCCATCATTGGGCTTGTGGCACATGCGAATGATTTCAAACACATGTATTTCGGCGCGCGGCTGTTGCGCGACGGGGCGGATCCATATGACGCGGAAACGATGCTCCACGGAATCGCCCGCGATTATCGGGTCTCCGTCAATCCGTATGTGTACCTGCCTTTCACGGCCCAGATCCTGACCCCGCTAAGCTTCCTACCCCTGGAACCGGCCAAGTATGTCTGGTTCGCCATCAATCACCTGCTGTTCCTTATGGCGTTAGGCTTGATGGCCTGGACGCTGGCGCAAACCGGCGCCCGGCGCGAATGGATTTTCACGGCGCTGGTCCTGACGGCAGCGATATGGTATCCCCTGAGCCGGACATTGGTGGCTGGACAACTGACATGTGTGCTGTTCTTTTGCATTGTCCTTTACTGGATGGCCGCCGAGCGGGGCTGGGCTTTTGTGGCCGGAACGAGCCTGGCCTTTGCAGCCCTCTTCAAAATCTCGCCGACGCT
>JADFCT010000238.1 GCA_017161665.1 Candidatus Sumerlaeota bacterium | reverse complement strand
GTCCCAATCTCAACTCATCGAAGAAAAACGAGGAAAACCCAACGGTCCCGCCCGCTTCGCACCAGGCGTTTTCGTCGATCTTGCAGGACGCGATAACGGCTCGGGCATAATCGCCAGTCACCGTCAGATCCGGAACCCATTTCCCGGCGCTGTCAAAATCCATGATCAGAATCACCCGACCGCCGGTCGTGTCTTGATACATCTGCAGGGCATTTTTCAAATCCCCCAGCACCAAATCGTCTGCCGTGGGGCCATCGCCCGTCATATCCAGAACGCCCTCCACGAAGGAGCCGATCAGATAAATCCAGAGTTCCGCTTCCGTCGCGGACTGGATGGCGCCGACCAGGGCTGCCTTATTCGGCGAGGCCATCGACAAGCCGTCCACCCCCTCCCCCATCCCGTACAGGGAAATCTGCGCATCGGGGATCCAACGCGCTCGGGCCGCCCGCGCCACGTTCCGAAGGTTCTCCACCATCCACTCATTCGGCGAGTTCGCGTCAAAAGCCCCCCCCGTCGCCAAGGCGATGACCTTGACATCGTCCCGAACCTTGTTGATCCATGTTTTCCGAATCAACGACGACCGCCCATCCACATCGACCGCGACAATATGGACCTGCCAGGCCCCTGAAGAATCGAGACCATCCATGACCACTTCATAACGCCCCATCAGAGGATTATAGTTCAGGTCAAAGGCGCGAATGGTATCAAGCGCCGTCCCGTCGGATTTCGTTCGATCCCGATCATAAGAGGGTGGGACCACCCAGGCCTTCACCGAGTGTAAGGGACGGCCGGACGAAATATCCGTTGCCCAGACCGTGGCTGTGACACTGGTGGGATTGATCCATTGATTGCCAGAGAGTGAGGCGATCACGGGGCGTGCCGGAGCGGGGATAGACAACGAGCCGACACTCCAGGCTGAATCGACCCATCCGACGCCCAAGGGTTCAAAGACGCCGTCGCCGTTCTCATCGAAAACCGGTTTTGCATAGCCACTCAATTCAGCGGAAACGGTCCGGCCAATCCGGAACAGTGAGGACTCACCTTCCAGCGCCGTAGTGAACGCCTGTGAAAAGGCGCTCAATCCTTCCACGGCGAACGTGGCCTGTCGGGACGCCCCGGCGCTTCCGATCAAGATTCTGCGTGCGCCGAAAGGCGCGGCGCATTGCGTCAAAAAGGCCTCCGCAAACGAAGCGTCCAACACAACGGTGGCCTCATTCGTGGAAACGGCCGCCTGCCACTCGTCCAGTCGTTTATCCAGCAATGCGGGAGCCAGCATCTCAGATGGATTCATCCGGACGTGCGCCACGCCATCCACCATTTCTCCAGAGCCGATGATATAGACAAACAGCCGTCCGGCTCCGCCCAGTGCTGACAACGCCTCCTCCAGGCTGCTCAAATCGGAAGAACCGGTTACATCCCCCGCCGCGCCATCGCCGTCCACATCTTGAGTCAAGTCCGCATTCAGGAAGCGCATATTGGCTTTGGAATAGCCTCGATACTGAAGCGCGCGGTACAGCCGGCCGGACAATTCGTTGTAAATGGGCCAATTCGGATCACTTTCATCACCCGCTGTCACAATGATAGCGGTTCCCAGATAATCCATCGCCGTCGGCGCAACGACATGGGCGTAACCGACCGCCGTTTCCCCAGCGGGATCGACAGCGATGACCTGTTCCGTCCCTATGCCTTTGGGGGAATACAATCCCATCGCTTCGTCAATGACGCCGCCGCCCGGATTCACCCCCATACGCCAGGTCGTTTCGGGGAAAGGCGATCGAAATGCAATGGCGCCGGCCGTGTCGATCGTCTTCCATGGCGGCATGACCGCCCCCAAGGCATCGGCATTGAGCCGCAATTGGACCGAACCATCAAAGCCCCCACTGAGCAGGTCGGGAAGTCCATCGCCATTGAGATCCCCTGCCGTCAAATAGGATGTGGAAAAGGTGGAATCATATGTTGAAACGCCTTTGTCAAATGTCAGGGAACTCTGGTCAATCATCAGGAAGGTATCGATCCGGTTGCCTCCGGCAATGACCACATCCATCCATCCGTCCAGATTGACATCAACCGCCGTCACCACAGGATTTAGATTAAGCAAAAACTTTCCAGACCAGTCAGCCGGTCCTTCCCAGACGGGGAATCCTGGGCTGCCCATATTCCAAAAGACCAAAATCTGTGGAACAGACGGATCGCCAAAATCGCCAGCAAGCAAAGCATCCAAGTCTCCATCGCCGTCCATATCAGCAAAATCGGCATTAAAATCCGTCACACCGGGATACAAGGTCATCCCCGTTTCCGTCACGAAGGCCCCGGCCCCATTGTTGATATAAAACTCAATGCGATTCACATGGGTCAGCGCCAAGTCCATTTGCTGATCGCCATTGATATCCACTGCTCGGGGCTCCAGGGGGAGTTCCTTAAAGGCGCCGAGTTGGGGGTCGATCAGTTGCCAGTCCGCTGCCAAAAGCGATCCCCCATTTTCATAATATCGGATGTGCCCAAAATCCCCATCGCTTCCGCCGACGATGAGATCGAGATCGCCATCACCGTCCCAGTCTGCCAGGTCCGGCGCAGACCAACTGCCGTTATTCAATCCGCCCACCACCGTCCCCCGCGCTTGCCAGGTGGGCGCCCCGGGGGAGCCGTAATTGCGAACGACAGACACGGCGCCATTCCCATTGCCGATCAACAGGTCCGGTGTTCCGGCGCCAAATAGCGCTCCCACGGTCGGAGCCGCTTCTGACATCACATAAAAGCCCTCATACCCCCCGGTAACATATTCAAATTCCATGGATACGACCGAACCAATGTTTCGGTGAAAGGCAATCAATCCATCGCCGGTCCCCAACAGTAAATCGTAATCGCCATCGGCATCCACATCCAAGAGAGCGGGCGACACCAGCCCCGGCGCATCCACCGATCCGATCAGCGTCGGCGTCGTAAATGCCGGCCCGTCCGCGAAGCCCATCCCCCAGGCGACCGACACACCGCCCCCCCCGGAACCGATCAGCAAATCTTTCAGGCCGTCCCCGTTCAAATCCGCGGCAGCCGGTCGAGCCTGAATCAACACTGGAACATTGAGAATCGCCCCATCCCGCCAGATCCAATGGGGGGTATATCGATCGCCGATGTTTTCACAATACGCCACCTGCCCCCCCCCCTGGCCAATCAACAAATCCAAATCACCATCCTCATCCATATCGACCAGGTGGGGCGCCGAATCACGAACAGACAACAACTCGATCGCGATGGGATACTGCTCGGCGACCAAGGTCCAAACCGGCGCAGCGGGCGATCCGTCATTGCGCACGAAAGCGACCTGTCCGGATCGGCTTCCAATCAGGAGGTCCCAATCGCCATCGCCGTCCAGATCGCCCAACGTCGGAACGGTTCCCGTGCCAACGGCGCCATAGATCAGTCCCTCCTGACCTTCCATGCGTCCGGTCGCAGCCGGTTTCCAAGTAACAGCGCCAACCTCTGTGACCGCCATTCCAAGGGCAATCAGAGCAAACAACCACCGCCCCCTGATGCGAGACTGGTTTCCACGTGTCACCCATTGATACTTGTTTTCCAGCATGATCCCAACTCCCTCGATTGCCGTTCCTTCGCTCCGATTGCCGACCCCATCGAGCCGACCCCATGAGAGACACCGTTAATCGTTTTTCCGTTCCATCTCTTCCTGAATGCGCTTTAACACGCTGGCCGCCTGGTCTTTTTTCTCCAGCCGCTCATAATGGGCCAACAACGCCTGCAACGAATCGATACGCTCAAAGAAGTTGCCTGTCGTTTCCGAAGCCTCGATCGCCTCTTGGCAGAACGCCTCAGCCTGTTGGGAATTATCACGGGATTCGGCCTCCAGCGCCATGGCCCGCAGCAGCCGTGCTCTTAAATCGCCCAGTCCTTTTTCCTCAATGGTCTGTTTGACCCGTTGTAACCGCTGCGGCAAATCGGCGCTCCAATGACCGGTTTCCATTTCAAGCAACATGCGGTGCAGGTCAATTCCCACTTCTCTTTCCGCCAGTTGGTGCGCTGTGGCCAGTTCCATGGCTTCATCGAAAGCCCGAATCGCTTCATCCCGTCGATGATACATCCATAACGCCAGCGCCCGGTTTTCAACGGCGAGGCACTCGAAATTGGGATCTTTCAATCCCCGAGCCAATTGCGCGGCTTCATCCGCCAGCCGCAGCGCCTGTTCCGGACGCCCCAGCCGCCGTTCCAGATTGGAGAGATTCGACGCCAAAGCCGTCAGTCCCATGGCGTAGCCAATCTTGCGCGCCACCCGCATGGCGTTTTCGTATGAAGCGCGGGCTTTTTCCGTATCGCCCTGCTGTTCCTGAATGATTCCCATATTGGTCATGGTGTTACACAAGCCGAACCGGTCGTTCAAACTCCGCCATACCGTCATGGCGCCTTCCATTACGTCCAGCGCCTTGTCGTAATGTCCCTGACGCCAATAAATTAAGCCTAAATTATTGAGTCCGTCTCCCTGCAACATAGGAGCGCGAAGGGCCGCCGCTTTTTCGGGCGCCTCCCGAATCACCGCCGCCGCCTGTTCCAGTTCCCCCATCCGCCAATAGAGAACACCCAAGGCCACACGCGCCGTAATCTCCAGGCGATCAAGCGACTTGACCTGGGCCTCGGCGATCGTGTCCTCCAACAGTTCTTTCGCTTCCTCCGTGCGCCCCGCCCAGATTCCCGACACGGCCAAATCAATCGCCAGGTTCAGGCTTAATCGCTCATTTTTCAGCGTTGTGGCGCACAATTGAGCGGCGGCGAACATCTCATCCGCCTCCTCCACGTCCCCCAAAAGCCGGTGGAGTCGCGCACACCGGGTGAGCACGCGCAGCATCAAAACTTCCCGCCCCTGATTTGCTTCCTGGAGTCGTAGCAATTCAATGGCTTCTTCATAGTTGTCCAAAGCATTGGACGCCCCCCCCAGATTCATCTGACGATCGGCAGCCTTGATCAGATGGCGAATCGCTTTGTCCCGATCCCCTCCTCGCTCGAAATGAAAGGCCAGGATTTCATGATATTCCTGCAACCGATCCTCAAAGGCCTCTTCCAACCGACGGGCCAGACTCAAATGCAAATTCCGTTTAGTTTCCTCCAGCATGGTCCCATACGCCACGTCGCGAAACAAACCATGGATAAAGTAGTATTGCAATTCCGGTGTCTGGCGCGCCGCTGCCAGTTCATCCAGATACCGCATGTCACACAACGTCTGTAAATGCTCACGGAGGCCGATTCGAATCAGATCAAACATTTCGATGAGACTGAAGGAGAATTCCAATCCCAGCAAGGAGCCGCACTGAAGGACGCGGCGTTCTTGCCGCTCCAACCGATCGATCCGAGACTGGATCAAATCCCACAATGAATCCGGCGCCGCCTTCAGAATGCTGTTTTTGAGGTCGGCTCCTTTTAGTTCCGGCTGACTCACCATCATTTGCCGGGTTAAGCGCGTCATCTCTTCCAGGAACAGGGGGTTGCCCGCGGCTTTGGCCAGAACAATATTGCAGATTTCCGGATCCAGTTCGCCCACCGCAACCAATCGTTCCAGCATCCCCCGGCGCTCAGCGTCCACCATCGCATCCAGTTCGATGCATAGGTGTTCCTCACGGCGTTGGATCACCGGCTCATCCCCGCTTCGATAGGTCAGCACCAGGGCCAGCGAATCCGGACACGATGGATCTAAGGGCCACTCCATCATCATCGAAACGAAACGCGTCGTCAGGGAATCGGACCATTGCAGGTCGTCGAACACCAGAATCGGCTCGCCGCCATCGGCGCCTAAACGCGCGGGGCTGTATATCAATTGCCGGACAATGGTAAACAGATTCTGCTGGATT
>JADFCT010000237.1 GCA_017161665.1 Candidatus Sumerlaeota bacterium | reverse complement strand
CCGTTTCGAAATCGGGGGAACGTTCGTTCATAACCATGCCTCAATTGGATTGTCCGGTAGGCCATCCGTCGTCGGTCCCTTTGGGAACGAGCCATCGATGGTCTTGGTCAACGCGTTCTTGACACCGCGCATAATCGTCTCGTTGATAGCGTCGAAATGCGGCGACGCATAGAGCGTCTTCAACAACTCCCAGCGGTCCGGGCAGATCGTTTCCAGCGTCGATGCCGGCGGGAGGCCCTTATCCGGGGAACCGTACAGGAACATGGTTCGCACAACAAAGGGGATAAACATTTCCAGGAAAGAATCAATGCCCGAATCAATCAACAATTCCTCCGCTTTCTCGAGCAGATTCGCGTCCATTTGCTGAACGAGCCAATCCGAGAAAAACTCCAGAAGATCATTGGTATCAAAATCCGCGTCCCCATCAATATCCTCGTCATCGCTCAAAAGGGTGGGCGCATCCGCGTCCCAGTCCTCCTCGCCGTCCTCGTCCTCGTCCTCATCGAACAGATCGGCAATTTCCGGAGGGAAGGGAGGTAAGTGGTCAAACAATTTTTTGAGCGGATTAAAGCGATTATGATGGTAGTAGCTACGTACATCGTAATCGTATGGCGAATACTCGGGAAAGGTTCTTTCCTTGAGTTCCCGCCGGATGACGGCTTCCACGCGTGACTCGTCAAACGCTTCCTGGCTGGGTGAATAATCGACTTTTTGCTTGAGTTGATCCAATAAATCCTGATCACGATCCCGGTAGGCCAGATCGGCCGCAGCCATCAGGCAATCTTCCTCGCGGATACTGGCTGAGAAGCGCAGAGAGCAAGCGCGCAGGTAGAGGAAGCGCGCTCGAAGGGCGGGCGTTCCCCGTTGCAGCCCCGCCCGGGTGGCCGCATACGTCAACTCGTGGTAGTCCTGCTGATTGGCCCATTCGGCCAGCAGGCGCAAGGAGCGGTCATCCAGCGAACAGTCTTTACGGACCAGCGCGGCCTGGATGGATTTCTGTTCCCGTCCGACCAGGGTATGTTTCAAGGTCAACCCCGTTTCCTTCTCCAACACAACCAGTCGCTCCAGGGCCTGGAGCAGCTCCTTCCCATTGGGGGCTTTGTCCTTTTTCCTTGTCTTGTGGGTCTCCCAATCGGACAAACCCGCAGCCTGGCAAAGGGATTTGATAATCCACTCAGCGGCCAGAAGCGATCCGAGGATGCCCTCAGACTCCCAGCGCGCCTGTTCTCGCGCTTCCCGGTCCCCGTCCAGGCCGCCACAGATCCAGCGGATCAGGGCCGGGAACGCCGGGCGCAGTCCCTGGCTTGCCATGGGATGGGACTCCAGCGGCTCCAAATCCTTCCGGACCAAATGCGTCTTCGCTTGCTGAACATGTCGGAAAGCGGTGGACACGTAAAGCCGATACCGAAGCCGCTGCACCTCGGGGTTGAGCTTGTCAATGGCCTCGGCCGCTTCCAGATATTTCAGCGCCTTCATCAACGCATTGCGTTGTTCGGCCGATTCCGTCAGAAGCAACAGCGGATAGGGATCCCTGGGAAGCGCCTGATGCCAGGCCTCGGCAATCTGGTCTCTTGCTTTCTGGTGACTGGCGGTTTCCGATGGAATCGTCGCGAGCCACTTCCGATAGTTCTCGGCGGAGGGATCCCATTCGCAGGCGCGCTGATAGGCGTCGAGCGGCGTCAGACAATACGATCGCCCTTTGTTCGGTCTCGGGTGCAGCGCCTGGTAGGCGGCCTGGGTCCCGGGACTGTCCTGATGGTAGCCTACAATATCATTGTAAATCTCATTGCTTTGATGACGCAAATCATCCAGTTCGCGAGAGTTCAATCGGTTTAACAGCTTCGCAATATGGCTGAAAATCACACCGCTTTCCGGACTTTTTCCCTCGAACCAGCCCTCGAAGACGGCCAGACGCTGGAATTCCTCCCAGAACAGCGCGGCGTTGCCGAAGTTCCCATCTAATTCTTCGGCCTGCGCTTTCAGGCGAAAGAAATAAGCGTCTTTGCGCGAGGAGCCGCCCAGCAGGCTCCGCAACATACTCGCGGGCATCCCCACCGACCAACCCAGGAGGGTAAGATGTTGACCCAGTCGAACTAATAGCGACGGGCAGTATTGACGACAAGCGCTGATGGCGGACTTGATGGTCGAAAGGAGATCGTCTTCTTCCCAGTCATCGCGTGATATCAGCCCATCGAGTCGCGTCAACACCTTCCGGAGGGGCTGGACATTCATGCGCAGCGAATGCGCCAGGTCTCTTGAGACCCGATCCAGTTCCTCAATGGGGATGTCGCCGATCAGGCAATGTAATACCTGCCCGGCGGGGGCCGGCGCCGCATCCGCATCCAGCCGCGACAGCCACTGGCGACATTGGTCGAATTCGTTGTGATAATAATAATGTATGGCCCGGATCAGGATCTTCCACGGCGCGAGCGGGCTGCGGCGGGACACCTCCGGCAGGGCGATCCGGTCTTCCGATACCGGGCCACTTGTCACGGCCTCAAAGGCCGTCATCACGGCGCCGGCCGCCACACGCAAGGGATGATCCGCGGGCAGGACTTCGGACTGAACCAGCGGCGTCAGCTGGGTCATCTCCCGACGAATCAGCGCTTCGACCCTCGCCTGCTCCTCTCCGGCGTCTTCCCGGAGAAAACAGCCCAGGATCGCGCCCCAGTGCCCACCGCGGGCGGCCAGCGTGGGCTGCTGAGCGTCGAACTGTTCCCGCGCCGACGGGCATTTGCTTTTCGCCACGTCCAGCAGGGCCTCGGCCTCGGCGACCAGTCCGGCGGCGGACATTTCCCCGACCCTCGCCTCATAGGCCCGGGCCAGGGCGACTTCGGATTGTGTGTTGTGATACTGCTTGTGAACGGCTTTGGCCAAGTCCAGCGCCTGGCGAATGGATCCACCGGCGATCAACGCATCAATGCGACAGGTTTCCGCCGACAGTTCGCCAATCGACGCCTCGGCGCGTTGGCGTTTTTTCTGTCGTTTGTTACGCTTCATCGTGAATGCTCGTCCCTGTTCGTGGTCCCGATATGGCATCTCGGGCAAATAGCATACGGGGCGCCCCCCTTGGTTCTCAACGATCTTTTTGCGGAGTGCGCCGAGCGCGCCCGGACGTTTAGCGCAACCATCTTCTTTTCCTTCTATTCTTCATGGCTCAAAAAAAAGATGATGGAAGTCATGTGGTTACATAATTTGAATCACGCTTGGAGGTGGCATGGGCATCTTGCCCATGGATTTGCCCCGGGCAGGGCGCCGGCGCCTCAATCGCCTGTTCTCAGACCCAGGGCTCCGCTCCCGATCGGTCGCTCCACCCTGGGCTGGTATCGGTCGCCACCTTCGGGGCTTGGCGGACGTTTAACCCCCCTGGGACACGGGCCTTATCGGACAGGGGCGCCGCGCCCAGGGGCGCATTGCGTCTTCCCTTCTTCGCGCCTTGGCGTTTGAAAAGGCAGCCATCGCCCCCCGCCCCAGCGTGCTTTGCCTCATCGCGCCTTGGCGATTAGCGCAACCACCTTCTTTTCCTTCTATTCTTCATGGTTCAAAAAAAGATGACGAAATCTATGTGGGTACATAACGTAAAGAAATGCTCTAAAAAGATTCCGCCGCGCCACGAGGTCATTTTCATCATTTGTTGTGTCCATTTTTATGGACATGAGCAACTCATTCGTACGGTTGAATCTTACCGCAGCGCCTGTAGAGTAGTCGGGGCCATGGCCCCGCCCCTCGTCAAACCGGACGTGCGGATTTCCCGCATCCGGCTTTCCTGTAGTAGTCGCAAAGCGAAAGGCGTTACACGTGTCCACGTTTGGGTTTCAGGTATATCAACCCCCATTGAGCAAACTGCTCATAGTGACTGACGCCGTTTTTCGGACGCCAGGGGCGTTGACTACGACGACGAAGGTGACGGCTGAGACGAGCGCGGACGAAAGGATTGACCGAGCGAAACGCCTGGGCTGGATAGCCAAAGCCGAAAGAGTTCGACCATCCCCGAAGGTGTCCGTTCAGTTCGTCAACCATGGTGGGAATCGGTTTAAAACACATCTCGGGGCCAGTCAATTCGCGAAGGCGGTCCCGTTCATTCGCAATGGTTTCTTCGGCTCTCGGACTGGCCGCCTTGAAATACTCGTTGATTCCCGGCGGCGCCCTGCGACAATCGTTCCTGAATTCATCATTGGCGGGAGGAAGCCATGCGTCCCCTGAATCCACTGCATCCCTTGACCGGCGGGCCAGGCGGGCGGTGTCTCCGCGCGCCTGTGGCGCTGGCGCTGTTGGCGCTGCTCTGCGCCGCGCCCTTCGGTCACGCTTTCAAGATTCCCTTTTTTTCGGGTAACGATTCGACGGTATCGCCTCAAAACGTCCTGCGAGCAGACCTCACGGACTTATTTGTGGAAATCAACGCCCTTCTCACGGAACTGGAGCGAGCGGGCGAGCAACTTGACATCGACCGATCGAACCGGGAGGAATTCCTTCGATGGAAACAATTGATTGTGGATCGCTATGCGGCGGCCCATGGCGACAAGGATCCCAAGAAGGCCTTTGCCCGTTCCTGGCTTCTCACCATCCAGTTGAAAAACTACTTTTCCGACGACGCGAAACGATTGGCGGCCTTCGGGGAGATGAAACGGCTGGTCCTGGACGCCTTTGATGAGATCGAACGCCTCCATGTGGTTATCGCTTACGCCTACTTTCCTCTGGACCGACAGGATGAAATCCGCAAAGGGATTGAAACCCAGGCCCGTGAAACCCCTCTGAAGACCCAGGCCAACGCGGCCGGCGTCGTCGTGGCCATTGAGGATTCCCTCGGCGCCCTGACCGACATGGGCCTCAGCGCCATGCGCAACATTCTGTCTGTGCCGATGCTGCCCACCCGCGCCTTCGGGGCCATCCGTCAGGGCTCCGAAGACTTTCACCGCCTCAGCGTCTCCCTCGAAGGCATCAAAGGCTCTGTGGACCGGCTGCCCACGAACACGCGGCTCGAATTGGAAGCCATGCTCGATCACGTTCTGGAGCGGGAAACCAGCGTGACGGCGGTGTTGTCGGAGACGCGCGAGGCCCTGATCGCCTTCCAGCGGTCTGTGGAGGCATCCAATCAACTGACCTCGGAAATCCAAAGCGCCCTGACCACCTCCGAGCGCCCCCTGCATCTGGCCACGGACCTGACCACGGCTGTGGCGGCCGCCATGGTCGAAAGCCGTCTGTTGACACGGGACATCCGGGATCTGCTGGCGACCCTTGAGGCCTCCACCGCGCGGGAGTCGGCGACGACCGACACGACTCGTTCCCATCCGTTCCTGATCAGCGAATACGAAGACGCCGCCCGGGCCATTGAGGACGGCGCGGCCCAGGTGACGGATCTGCTGGCCATTATCGATGGCTGGGTGCAGGGAGACGACGCCGGGGAGACGACCGGTCCGGTCGAACCGTCGGAGGGGCGGCCCTATGACATTCGGGATTATGAGGCCACGGCCCGCGCCATCGACGGCGCCGCGGCCCGGATTGTCGAGGGCTTGGGCGAACTCCGCGTCATGCTGGCCTCCGAGGACATCGCCCGCAATCAGGGCCCCTTGCTGGCGCTCATGAATGGCTCGGTCACCGAAGCCGCCCTACGCGCTGAAGCGATTGTCAATCTGGCTGCCCGACGCCTCATGCAGCTGCTGGGACTGGGCTTTTTCCTGGTCTGTCTCCTGATCATTCTCTGGACGGCCACGGCCCGTTTTCGATCTCCTCGTCGGGGTTGAGGCTCGAGTCGCGCAAGGGATTGGGGGGCGGCAGCATCCGATAGGACTTTTGGGGAATGGAATCGCCTGTTTGGCGCGGGGTCGATCCATCCATTTTTCAGCAAGGAGCGCAGTCATGTCCTCT
>JADFCT010000236.1 GCA_017161665.1 Candidatus Sumerlaeota bacterium | reverse complement strand
ATAAGGGGTGGGCTGATTCCGATCGTCATTTTCGCGGACGATCCAGGCGCGGGCGTCTTTTTCCACGCCGTTTTCCACGCCGTGGAGATAGCGCGTAAACCATCGGTTCATCATCGTCATGGGCGGTGGGCCTCCGTGGCCACCCTGATGAAAATAGATTTGCGCCGGAAGGCCTTTGGCCTGGATGGCTTCATAGATGCGGACGCTGTGCTCGGGGACGACGTTCCAGTCGTTGAAGGCGTGGGCCATCAGGGTGGCCGCCTTGTAGGGCCCCATGTCGAGCAGGTAGTCCCGCCCGGCCCAGAAGTCGTTAAAGTCGCCAGTAACGCGGTCCTGATTCTCGGCCATTTCCTGGTCGCGAATCGTTCGGTTGGCATAGTCGCGTTTGTCCGGATCGCCACTGTGCACATAGTCATAGAGATAGTCGATGTCTTCGCCCATATAGCCATAAGGATGGCGCACAAGGCCGTTGGAGCGATAATAGTGATAATACGATGTGTTGGGGGCGATGGGGATGATGGCCTCCAGTCCGTCCACGCCCGTGGTGGCGGCGGCGACGGGTAGCGTTCCGTTGAAGGAGGTTCCCGTCATGCCCACTTTGCCGGTGGTCCAGGTGGCTTCGGTTCGTTCGTCGCCGTCCGGGGAGGTGAATCCCGGCGCGCGGCCGTTGAGCCAGTCGATCACGGCCTTGGGAGCGAGGGATTCATTGTCGCCGCCGATGGTGGGGCTGCCCTGAGACAGGCCTGTGCCCGGCGAGGAGGAATGGACGACAATATAGCCGCGGGGGACCCATTCCTTGACGTGGGACTTGGAGATGATGGGGCGTTCACCCTTGCGTTCGATGGGGGGGAAGTGTTTGCGCGGCGGCGGCGTGGCGCCGAGTTCATGGCGGGGATCCCAGAAATAATCGCGCGAGGTCGTCCCCGTGCCGGCAAAATAGGGGCTGGTGACATAGATGACCGGCAATTTCAGCCCTTCGGTCTCCGTCTGCCGCGGCCGTGTCACGCTGACGTGCATCCGATCCCGCTTCCCATCGCCGTCTGTGTCGAATTCGGCTTCCACCCACAGATCCTCGCGAATCCAGAGGTCCGGGTCCTCGAAGCGCGGGTTAATTTGCGCCTCGCCGTCCTTGAAGATGGGGCGGGCCAATTCCTCGGCCGGCGCGTTTCCGAAGAGGACCAACGCCATCAACGCCACCAGAAAGCCGATGGGACTCGATGGCGCGGAGAGCGTTTTTGATTGGGGATTCCAGAGGGATTTCATGCGTGGATTTTTCCTTTTAGAGGTTCCTGGCGACGGACGGGGGGACGGAGCGCCCGCCACCCTTGCCAACATGGGGACAAAATGACGCGGCAGCGTAAGGCAAGTCCACGGAAATCGTGAGGCTTTTTCCTGGACGGGCGGCTTGCCCGCGTGGACGTCTGCGCGATCGCGTTCGGATCCTTCTTTGGCGCGTCCCGTTGAATGGGCGGAAAAAGGGGTCAAAAAAACGGCTTCAAAATGGAAATAAAAAAACAGTTGCGGCACAAAGGGATTTCTCTTATTATCGGGAGTGTAGAGATTGAAAAACGCCACCGTTTTCACGGTTTGGGAAATCGTTTGACCGCTTGTCAGGAGAGGAGAAACGCATCGCCCAGGTTTTGCAGTGTTCTCTAACGCGCGCGTGTCCCGCCCTGAGCGGAGATTGGCGCTGTTTTGCTTTCGATTCGCGCTTTGGCGCCAATCATCGAACTTCACTCCAGGAGGCAGATTATGACAAAGAGGCATCATTTCGGCTGGCTCATCGTGGCGATTCTTGTCTTTAAGGGCGTCATGGCCCATGCGTCGATTCAAGTCACGTTTCCCTTCGACCCCGCCACACAGGAAGAAATTGTCGCGACGGTCGCTGGCGGGAATACGGCGGTGGACGGAAATTTCAACGGCGCGGCCGCTTTTCAGGACAAACTCTATTACAGTGTCTTCGCCGATGGCAGCCGTCTGCCCGCCAAGGTCTATGAATACGACCCGACGACTGGGGAAAACAGTGTGATCCTGTCGGCGACGGAGAACGGATTCCGCACCCTGGCCACTCTGGGCAATCATCTGTATATGGCGCATGTCAACGGCGATCTCTTCCGTACGGACGGCCAGGTCATTGAGCGCCTGGCTCGTTATCCGTTCTCCAACGGCAATTATATCACGGCCATGGCGGAATTGCGCGGCGGCTTTTATTTCGCCACCCAAAACGGCAACGTCTATCGCGCCACCACTCCCTGGTCCTTTCAGTGGATCGCCTCTCTCGGTCAATCCGTAAAGGATCTGACGACGTGGGGGGATGTCCTGTATGCCGGCGGCGGCCACAGCGTATTCCGGAGCGTGAATGGTGTTGAGTGGCAAACGGTGGCTCAGTTCAACACGCTGGCCGTCCGTCTTCTGGTTCCGACGCGCAGTTCCCTGTTCGCGGTCGGGATGCAAGACTTCAACATCGTTTTCCGCCAAAGCCCGAACGGCATCAACTGGTCGCCCGCCTTTGCCGCTCCCATTGAAGACGGAACCCTCACTGGACAGGGTGTTTATTTCGACAGCCTCGGCTATGGGTGTCTTCCCGTATCCGTGGCCGGCGCTCAACAGATCATTCCCTGTAACGGCGATGAAGTCGCCGCCCCCATTGCGCTGGCCGGCAACTACAACACCCTGGTCATCGTGAATCGCAAACTGTACGGCATCGGCGAAACGGCTTCGGACGCGGTCGTCGCGTTGCTGGGCGACTATGCCGAGGTTCCCGATCCGCCCACGCCGCCCACACCCGTGGAGCCAACCCCGCCGCCCACGCCGGTGGATCCAACCCCGCCGCCCACGGAGGAAACACCGGAAACGCCCGCAACACCCGGTCCCACACCGACGGTCGGACCCGACGCTGACCGGGACGGTCGCCCCGATTCCTGTGAGAGCGACGACGTGACGGACACGAAAGGCGGAACCGCCACGAACATGTACCTGCCCGATTCGGATAATGATGGCCTCCAGGATGGCGAGGAAGCCCCGGGCGATTGTACGGTTGACGGGATGCCCACCAAGGCGCAGACGTCTCCGCGCAACTGGGATTCCGATGGGGACGGCTATTCCGATGGTCTGGAAGTCCTCGTGCTGGGCAGCGATCCGCTCGACCCCGCCAGTCCGGCCGGCGCCGTGGACGCCGACGGTGATGGCGCGCCGGCTTCCATTGATCCCGATGACACCAATCCCGACACCGACGGCGACCGCTTCAGTGACGGGTATGAACTCGCCGTCGGTACCGATCCGAGCGACAGCGCCAGCCGGCCCACTCTCGGTGATGTCAACAACGACGGCATTTCCAACAACCTCGACGCCGTCATGCTCTTCAACTATGTCCAAGGCAACGTGCCCGGCAGCCTGCTGGATCTGACCCGCGCGGATGTTCAGACTAACGCCTGGGTCGATAACGTGGACGCCATTGTGCTATTCAACTGGTCGCAGGGCCTCGTTCCCCTCTTGCCGCTTCGGTAAACACGTCAACGTAAGCCTGCCTGTTTCACGCGCCGCGTTCCCGGATTGCAATCCGGGAGCGCGGTTTGCCTATGGGGCGCGAAAACGACTTGGGTCCCACGGCCATGAAAAAATCCGTGAAACGGCGCCCTTGGGTATGGACAGGGGCAACGCCTTCATCGAAAATCAATGTATTGAAACAAACGGGAGAGAGTCAAATGGAGAAAAGGATTTGGGGGCGCTGGCGCAGGTGGCTGTCTTGCATGGCCCTGGCGCCGTTCGGGGTCATGTCGCAGGAGGCCTGGCGGACGGAAATCAAATTCCCCGACGATCCCTTTTTCTATGCCTCGCCCTATGGAGATTATGGCCAGACCAGCTGGGTGAAATGTCTGGTCATGCGCGATGAGCCCACGACCGTCGTCTTTCAGGATTCGAACCGCTGGCCCTTTCATTACGATTTCGCCGTGTCCGAGCTGGACGCCTTCGCCGGAATGAGCCCGGAAGCCTTCGACGCCGTCACCCTTCATGAGACCGGCCGACTGGCCTGGCTGGGGGCTGTCGTCAAGCCCCCTTATTCGATGTCGCCCATTTGCGAGGTGGGCATCCAACTCGTCGGGCGCGAGCCGATCCCCAAAGAGACCGTCCGCGACCTGGTGCGAACCATCGCCGGGGCCATCCGGTCCGGAGAGGACTTCGACGTTTTCTATTTCCCCACCTACGAACAGGCGCCCGTGGCGCAGATGTATGAAGCCTGGTTCGAGAGCCAGGGAATCCCGATCAGCTCACCCGCCCGATGGATCGAAGGCAATCACCTCTACGCCGAAGGCTGGGCGCTGGGTGAACTCAAGTACTTCCCGGGCGACCTGATCGAATCCGCTTTTGTGAACGGTTTGCTGAAGCCGGATGACATCCTTCTGACCGACGGCGTCCCGGCCGAAATTCCCATGGTGGCCGGAGTGATGAGCCTGTCGCCATCGACGCCGAACTCCCATGTGGCGATTTTGTCGCAGACCGCCGGCGCGCCCTTTGTCTGGCTGGCAAAAGACGAAGACGTGGCGCGGGCCCTGGAACTCGTGGGGCGACGCGTCTTTATGAGCGCCTATGAAGTCGGACTCGTGGAAATCGAACCCGTGCGGTTTCGTCTGGTGGACGCCGAAAACATGGACGAGACCATCGCTGAAGAAATCCTGGACCTGAAACAGCCGCCTGCTCTGAACATGGCGCCCATGGCCGAATACGGGGCGTTTTATGCCGCCACGGAGGATCTGAATCCTTCGGACATCCGCTTCTTTGGCGGCAAGGCGGCGAATTTCGGCATCCTGCGCCGCACCCTTCCCGACCACAGCCCCCGCGCGCTCGCCTTTTCCTTTGATTTGTGGAAGGCCTTCATGGCTCAGGAGTTCGCCGCCGGGAAGACGCTGGGCGAAGCGATTCGCGAGCGTCTCGCGCCCTTTGACTGGCCGCCCGTCGATATGGCGGCGGTCAACGAAGCCCTGTCCTGGGCGAAGACGCTCATCCGCGATGACCAACAGACAACCTTTTCCGCCGCCCTGCGCGCCAGCGTCCTGACCGCCTTGGCAGACGAGCGATTCGCCCTCGATCCCATGCGAAACATCCGCTTCCGCAGCTCCACCAACATGGAAGACGGCCCCGTCTTCAACGGCGCGGGCCTGTATGACAGCTACAGCGGCTGTCTGGCCGACGATCAGGACGCCGGCGTCGCCGGGCCATCGGTCTGCGATCCCACGGAGGTGGACGAACGGGGCGTCTTTCGAGCCATTCGGCGCGTCTTTGCCAGCTTCTACAACCCCAACGCCTTCCTGGAGCGGTTGCGCTATGGCGTGGACGAGGGGGACGTGGGCATGGCGATTCTGGTTCATCATTCCTTCCCCGATGTCATCGAGGAGGCCAACGGCGTCGCGGTCTTGAGCCGGCGGGGAACGTATTACGATATCGAAATCGTCTCCCAGACCGGCGCGTGGTCCGTGGCCAATCCCGACGGATCGTCTCAGGCCGAGGTGGTCCATGTGCGCCATTCCGACGGCAGCTCCTATTATGCCTCCATCGAGACTTTCTCCAATCGGCTCGTGTTGGGCGAAACTGTCCTGATCTTTCCCGACGACTATGAGGCCCTGGCGAGGATGATGAAGGACTGCGCGCAGGCTTATGGCGCAGCCGTCGGGAAGGGGGATTTGCTGCTGGACTACGAATTCAAGCAAACGGCGCCCGACGGCGCCCTCGTGATCAAGCAAATCCGCGAAGTCCCCGATCCCAACGCCCAGCCGCCTGCCACGCGCTATCTGATCAATGACCCGGCCCGCTATGATTTGTGGCAGACCGAATATGGCGATATCTTTTCCCTCCATCGGCTCAAGTCGCG
>JADFCT010000235.1 GCA_017161665.1 Candidatus Sumerlaeota bacterium | reverse complement strand
CACCCGGCGGCCGGGCGCTGAAGTTCGCCGCCTCCGTGCGCGTGGATGTGCGGCGGATTGGCGGCATCAAGGAAGGGGGCCAGAATATCGGCAACCGCACGCGAGCCCGTATGGTGAAAAACAAAGTCGCCTCACCTTTCCGCGATGCCGAATTCGACATCATGTATGGCGAAGGCATCTCAGCCGAAGGCGATCTGATCGATCTGGCCGTCGAGGAAAAGATTATCGCCAAGAGCGGCGCCTGGTTCTCCTATGACGGAACCCGGTTGGGACAGGGACGCGAAAACACCAAGTTATTCCTGAAGGAAAATCGTGACGTTTTCGACAGAATCGATAAAATCCTTCGGGAACGTCTCTTTTCAAGACCCGGTCTTCCCAACCGCGCCGTTCCTCCAACCGTGGAATCCGGCGAAGACACGGAAACGCCCCCCGAAACCGATCCGGCCACGGAGGATTAATCCCTGGCCGTCCCAGCCCGGATGGCCAAAAATGAAGACATTGGTCTGTTCGATACCGTTTTGAGTTTGGCGGTTTACCGAAAGTCGTTCGCGAATGTTGATATCTGAGCGCTTTGGATAAGTTCTTCCATCCGATCGGCCATGGCGTCCCAGGAGGCGCCTCGGGCCTTTTCGATTCCCCGCGCCTGTCGTTCAGCAGGGTCTTCGGTCAACAGGGCGCCGATGCGGTCGATGAAGTCTTCGGGCGTGTCGGCGATGGCCACAACGTCGGAATAGAATCGAACCACATCCGGAATGGGCATGGACAACACCACACAGCCCGCCGCGAGGTACTCCAGGGTCTTGACGGGATTTGTGGCCAGGGCCGCCGGCGTCATGCGGAAGGGCATCACGGCCAAATCAAATCGGGCCATGTATTCGGGCAGGGCGTCGTGGGGCTTGAGTCCCAGATAATGAATATTGTCAGCCCGGGGCGGCGAACCGAAACTCCCGTGAATGGGTCCGATCAGGACAAAGGAGACATGGGGATACCGCTCCGCCGCGCGGGCTATCAACGCGCGATCCAAGCGGTCACTGAGCGATCCCACATATCCCACCACCGGCGCCGGAATTGACCGCATGTCGTCGGGCAGGGCCGGCTCCGTCCGGCGTATCCGCTCGAACAGTCCAAAGTCCACGCCACAGGGAATGAACTCGGCATCGGGGCGCTGTTTGCGCGCGTCGTCACACAGGAAGCGCGTGCCGGTCATCACGCGGTCGCATTGCGCGATCAGCGCCCGCTCCCAGTCCACGCTCTCGGGCGGCGCCCACTCAAAGGCCGTGTAGTCATCAATCCGATCATAAATCCGCGCCCGCCATCGGAACCGATGCGACAGGGCCTCGGCAAAAGGCGAATTGGATAACAGGATATGGCCCGCGCCCGATCCAACACGGTGCCGCGCCTCCGCCAGAATCAGCAGGCGATTCAGCCAGCGAATGGGCCGGCTGCGATATTCGCCGGGGAAAATGAGGGGCGTGTGGATGATGAGGGGATAGGGGCCGTCGCGCAACACGCGCATCCGCCGCCAGGACCGGAGGCTGTCATAGAGGCGGTGAATCTGGACGGGACAGAAGTATTCGACGGGCCGGTTACGAACCGCCCGCAGGGCGTATTCCTGCGGTCGCTGCCAGACTTCGTCCCAGACGACTTGCGAATAGAAAAATAGAGCCGGGACATCCGCCGGGGCGCCAGCCCGACGCGGCAAAAAGGACCAGGGCGCGAGCCAGACCATCCGAAGTCCCAAGGCCACGCATCGGCTTAGGAGTCGGAGCCAATCCTTCCATGTCAATGCTCGTTCAGCGCCCATATCCGGTCCCCATCGGCCCGCCAAGGGATCAGGAAATCAAGTAGTTGCGCTGCTGACAGATTTTTTCTTTGAGTTGCTGGAAGGTGGCGTCCCATTCCGCGCTGCCATACGGGATAGTGCGCCCCATGGACTCGATCTGCCGCTCCACCTCGGCGTTGATCTCGTCCTCAATCTTCAAGTCTTCGGTCATCACGCGCTGGATTTCTGTCTCCAGACGGGAGGCCATTCCCTTGAGTCGAATAATCTTGGCCTCGCGCAAATCCTTGACGATTTTTTTCGCCACCGCTTCGATTCTGTCTTCACTCAACCTCATGGCAATGGGTTCCGATATCTGGGATCAGGGGCCTGGTGAAAGGCTTCCGGTTCAATAGACGAACTTTTTTTTCTTGGCCAATAAGGACTTCGTTTTCTTGAACAGGGTATGATAATCGGCGCCGCGGAAGCGAATTTCATCCATATGTTCTTCGAGGATTTTCTCGGCTTCGGCTTCGATGGCCTCTTCCAGTTTCAAATCGCTCAAAAGAGTGTGTTTGATCGCTTCCATGACCGGCCCCGGGGCGCGTTCCATGACGCAGACTTGGGACTTGGCAATTTCGTCGCAAATTTTTTTGCTCAGGCTCTCGACTTTCGCTTCACTCAAACGCATGAATCCCTCCCTCCATTAATACCTGTTTGGGCGCCGCTTCGATGCGTGGAGTTTTGTCCGTGGCGCCCTCTGAAGTCAAGGGATTCCAAGGCTTATTCGGCGGGGATCCCCAGTTCCTGCAACGTCTGGCCCATCCACCGCAGGGAGGCCTCAATCATGGGTCCCCCCTGTCCCTCACATTCAATACTCAATACGCCGTCATAACCATGATCATGAAGGATGGTCAGACATTGTCGGATATTGTCCGCATTCACGCCGGCGCCGGTGGCACACTGACTGACCGCGATCCCCGTTTGGCCGCCCCTGACGGCCGCGGCCAGCGATTCGCTGACGTCCTTGATATGAACATGGCGGACCTTATGGACGAACCGTTTCAGAAATTCGACGGGATCCTGGCCGGCAATGTACGTATTGCCCGTGTCCATATTGAGCCCCAGATACTCACTGTCACAAAAGGCCAACATGCGCTCCATCATTTCCGGCCGCGTCGTGAAATAACCGTGTGGCTCGATATTGACGTAAATCTGATGCGCCTCGGCCACTTCCAGAATCTGACCATAACTGCGCTTCATCATCTCCATGGACGCTTCGTCCGTCATGCCATCGGGTTTGTTCATGCCATCGGTGGTATCGACACAGGGACAACCAATGAGCTTGGCCCAGCCAATAGCCTTCATCACATAGGGCACACCACGCAACGGGCCGTCCGCGCCGGAGAGCGGAAAGGCCGCGTCCACCTGTGAGAACTGCAATCCATATCGCTCCATTTTCTGCCGGAGCAAGGCCGGATCCTCATACAGGGCCACATGGGGCTGATAGCCCAGGCCATGAATCCAACTGACCCCATCAATCAAACCGCATTCGATGTAGCGCAGGTCATTTTTCTGTCCCCACTCCAGGCATTTCTCGAAACTGAAATAAGCGGAATTAAAGGCGTCGGTGTGAAATCCGATTTTCATGGGTGGTCAGGCTCCTTTTCGAATGATTCAACGAGGGGAACACCTGTTAGTGAATCCCCTTTGCCTCCAGGGCAAGGATCTCCTCCCGCCAGCTCTCACGCTGCGCGGCGTCCACGTTGGGGTCGGGCAACAGACGCCGCCGCGTGCAATTGGCCAGGGCCTGAAGGGATTGATACCGCCGCGTCAATCCAATCGCCGCGGGCAGGATATTCTCGACGACGGCCTTGATTTCGTCCAGTGTCAGCGGCGCCCCTTTGATAATCGACTTGGCTTTCAATTCGGAACGAAGCGAGGCGAAACTGGCAGAGGAGTATTCCGTCAAAAGCGGTCGTAGCGTTTCGACTTCGCTATCGTCAGGGATCCGCCCCAGCGCTGGCCGGGCCACCCAGCGAATGAACTCGTCCCGGTCTTCCCCTTCGGGATCCAAAATGGGAATGATGATGTCGCCCACCCGTCCCGGGCGACGAATGTCGGGCGAAAGCAGATGAATTCGCGCCGTCATAAGCAGCCAGATCACCCGCCCGCGCAGTCGGGGATCGGACATCATCGCCTGTATTTTTCCGGTCAGCCGCCGCTCCGTGGCATGTGCTTCCGGCCCTACGCCGCCAAACTGTGTGTCCGCTTCATCCACGAAGATCAGGACCTTGGACAACGCGTCCAGAACACGGCGCAATCGTTCGAAGATCACATCCGTTTCCCCAAACCATTTGCTGCGCACATTCTTCAAGACCAGGACCACCATGTCCAGTTCGCTGGCGAGCGCTTCAAAAATGAAGGTCTTCCCCCCTCCGATGGGGCCGCACACCGCCGCGCCGGGCAGGGCTTCAGGACCGTAGGCCAGAAAACGGGGAATCAATTCGTCGCGCAGGTATTCCTTGATTTGGGAAAAACCGATCACCGCGTCCAGGCGATGTTCCGGCTTTTTGAATTCCACCACGTCTTCGCCCAACTGACTCTGAATAAACACCTCGACCTTGTCGATCGCGTCGCGCAGGGTCACCGCGCGCCCTTCGTGACAGGCGCCCCGGAGCAATTGCATCAGGGCATGAATGGAAAGCCCCGCCGTGAAGCGAGCCAAATCGTCACGGGTGGACCAGAGGGCCGGGCGCCGGTCTTCCGGCTGTCGCTCCATGAACCAGTCAATGAACGCGAGGCGTTCTTTTTCGTCCGGCGCCGGAACCGGCGTCTCCACGATTTGAGGCAACCGCGCCACCCGGTCATTCAGCAGACTGCGCGACTCAACCAGAAGGACCACCGCGTCATCGCCGTTCATGAAACCGGGATCGGAAACCCAGTCACGCATAATGGCGATCCGGTGGCGATCGGCGTCCGACATGTTTTGGATGGGGCCTTCGGGAATCAACATGTCGGCCGCTTCAATGATGATGATCAGATCCTCACACAGCGCCTCGCCATTCGGTGTTCCCATGCGTGAACACAGACACATTTGCCGCAAAACTTCTAATGCCACGGTGGGATTGCCAATCGCCTCTTTGAGATTCGTATCAAAAACACGCCCCATCATGTCGAATTCCGCCTGGGCCCTGCCGGAAGACAACATGGATTCCACCGCGAGCTGATCCGAATCCCACCCCGTCCGCCAACGGAGCCAGGCGTTGCGCAATTTATCCTGATCGCCTTCGCGCATAAACCGGATGGGCCCATTGAGTTCATAGACGATCAGAATCTTGTTGGCAATATTCCAATGGGTTCCGAGCAATCCAATCAGGGGCGTATATTCAACCGTTGTTGAACTTTGAGACGTGGTCTCCATACGGAAAAGATCATGAATCGCTCCCGTGAGGATCAAGGCGCGCGATTGACCGGAGTTGATAATCCGACCGGCTGCTTTCAGAAACTCATATTCGACCATGGCATCGTTCCTTGAGGCGGCGCTCAGATGGCGCTCGAATGCAGGTTGTCCCAACGCGACTGAAAGACCTCTCGGTCTTGCAGATAGGTGGGATCAAAGGCCGATTGACGAATATCCGCCCGCTGCTGGGCAAAAATGTCGTGTTTGCGCGTGTCATCAGGCAAAAAGACCGGCGCCGGTTGGTCATAAACCACCGTGGCCCCCAGACAGGCGCTCGCCCCCGTTTCTTTCCAGTTCCAATACTGCGACAGACCGATGACCCGATCACCCACGTATATGGCTTCGTTCAATTCATGCGTCACGATCACAATGGTGTATGGCGGCGGCAATCCCCGACGGCGGGCCTCCAGATTTTCCATATATAAGGACAACAACAACCGCTGCAATTCTTCCCGTGTGGCCTCGTCCAAGGCGCCGAAGGGCTCATCCAGGAGCAGAATCGCCGGCTTCATAATCAACGCCTGCGCGATGGCCACCCGTTGACGCATCCCGCCGGACATCTGGTGGGGGTATTGATTTTTGGCGTCGCTCAGCCGCACCTTGTCCAGCAACTCACTGGCCTCGTCCCGCATGGCGCGATACCGTTCGGCAAACCAGAAA
>JADFCT010000234.1 GCA_017161665.1 Candidatus Sumerlaeota bacterium | reverse complement strand
CAAGGAGACCGGCTCGCGCGGCCCGGATGTCGTCACGCGTTACGGGTCGGCGCCGGCCCAGGGCGGCTCTCAGGTCGCGCCGGGCCTGAAGCCGCAGGGAGCGAGCCAATGATTTTTCGGCCGCTACCAACAATCCCAGAGCCACTCGTGTATAGCCCAGCGCATAATGGGCGTCCGGCTCCTCGGGATGATCCTGCGCCATCCGAAGGGCCAGGCTGTGGGCCGTCGCCAGATCCTTCCGCGCCACCGCGCGTTGACATTGAGCCATCATGGCCCCAATGGAACCGCTGACGGAGGCGGGCGCCCCTTCCGTTAGGGAGGCGCGGTCCCGTTCATTTTGAAAAGCGTTCAAACGATCCGTCTCCAACGTGACGCACAGGCGCGTCAAAAACTCAATATGGGCGCACCATTTCCCATCCCAAATGGCCAGGGCGCGCTCCGGATGGCCCGCGCGATAGTCAATCAAAGCGCGCAAACAATGGGCCGGATAGTTGTCGGTTTGTGTTTTCAGCACTTGATCCATGGCGTCGCGAGCTTCTTCTTCCCGGCCCTGATCCATCCAGGCCAGCGCCTGATGAAAGAGGGCGGGAACACAGGCGGCGTCCTGTCTCAGGGCGCGACTGAAGGCGATGAGGGCTGCTTCGGCGTTGCCCATCTTCAAGTGGGCGCACCCCACCCTCAGGGACGGACGTGGATCGTTCAACGCGTTCGCAACCTGTTCATATTCATCAATCGCCGCGCGGAGTTCACCGGACCGGGCAAGGCGGTCGGCCCGGGCCCAGTGACGCATGGCCCCGGTCTTTTGCTTCGACTCTGTGACGGATGGGCTCATGCCGCGTCGCTCCTTCGTGCGAATCAATGGGATCCGGGATTGACTCCCACCCCCTGATCCCGTAAATAGTAGCAGTAGTATGATCAATTGTGGATAAAGAGTAAGGAAAACATGCCGGGGCGGCAACGAGTTTTCGCGCCCGCTATTTCACGACCGGGATGACACCATTGAACCCCACACCCGAACAGAACAGCGCCGAGGCCGAGGCGCCCCGGCTATCGATTATCATCCCCGCCTACAACGAGGCCGAGCGCATCGGGCCAACCATGGAGGCCATCGCCACGTATATTCATCAACAACCGTATGTCAGCGAGGTCCTGCTGGTGGATGACGGAAGCAGCGATGACACCAGTGAACAGGCTTGCCTGACTTGGCACGGCCCCGAGCGGATGCGTATTCTCCGTCAGGAACCCAACCAAGGCAAAGGCGCCGCCATTCAACGCGGCATGTTGGAAGCCCGGGGAGAGTGGCGACTCTTCACGGACGCCGACAATTCCACCCCCATTGAGATGGTGGAACGCCTCTGGCCACACGCCAACAAGGGAGTCGATGTCTGCATCGCTTCTCGCGCGGTAATCGGTTCCGACATCCAGACCCATCAGCCTTTTTGCCGCGAAATGATGGGACGGTGCTTTAACGGGCTGGTCCGGGCCCTGACGGTGAGCGGTATTCACGACACCCAATGCGGATTCAAAATGTTTTCGGCTCGGGCGGCCGAGGCCATCTTCCCCCGCTTGCGTCTGAGCGACTGGGCCTTCGATGTCGAATGTCTGATGCTCGCGCGGGGACTGGGGTTTTCAATCGCCGAAATCCCGGTGGTCTGGATCAATAATCCGGCCACCCGTGTCAGCGCCTTGCGCGATTCCCTCAAAATGTTCTACGACCTCTGGTCCTTACGCCAACGATACGGAAAAAACGGCAGCCGCCTGCGCGCTCCGGCGAATCATCAGGAAAACGAGCATTGAACGACGACCCGTTCGTCCAATCAACAATAAACCGGATTGTGGGCGCGGCCCACGTTGGATGCGCTTCCGGACCCCCTTGAAGGACAGGCCAATGACTACACAAAACCATGAGGAGTGTGTGCGCGCCGAATCGATCCGCCGAACCGTTCAAATCGGCGGGGCAACCGTCAACATCCTGGAATCGGTGGATTTGACGGTGAACGCCGGCGAATCGCTGGCCGTCATGGGGCCTTCGGGTTCGGGCAAAAGCACGCTCCTCCATGTGTTGGGCACGCTGACCTCCCCTGAAAGCGGACAGGTGTGGCTTCAGGGGATTGATCCCTACACCATGCGCCGTGAAGAGTTGGCCGCCTTTCGCAATGACCGGATCGGCTTCATTTTCCAGGAGCATTATCTGATGCCACAGTGCTCGGCTCTGGAAAATGTCTTGGTTCCGTCACTGGTCCATAAGGATCGCGGGGAACGGGCCGAAGCGCGGGCGCGGGAACTGTTGGAGGAAGTGGGCCTGGGAGACCGCCAGAACTCGATGCCGTCAGAATTGTCGGGCGGTGAGCGACAACGGGTGGCCATCGCGCGCGCCTTGGTCAACCGACCGGCCATCCTGCTCTGTGACGAACCGACAGGGAATCTGGACCGGCACACGGGTGAAATGGTGGGAACCTGCTTTTTGAATCTGTCGCGACGGGAGGGCGTGGCGCTCGTCGTCGTGACCCATGATCCCGAATTCGCACGGCGCTTTGACCGGGTTCGGGAACTGCGGGACGGGCAATTGACGGATATGACCTGATCCGATATTCAGAACCATTTCCGGGATTTGGGGAGTCGATTGAACCATGTTTTCTTATAAACAATATATCAAACGGAGTCTGATTCACTACTGGCGACAATGGTTGCCGGTGGGACTTGCGACAGCGGTGGGCACGGCTGTGTTAACCGGCTCGCTGCTGGTCGGCGCCTCCATGCGCTCCAGTTTGGCAGCCTTGACGCAGGAGCGACTGGGCCGGGTCACGCGTGTGCTGGATTCGGGATTATTCTTCCGCGAAGAACTGGCCGAGGGATTCGGCGACGCCGAGGCGGTTATTCTTTTAGAAGGTTCTGTCGCCCAGGCCGACACGGGAGCGCGGGTCAATGGCGCGCAGGTCATCGGCATCGACGAGGGATTCTGGACGATGGATGTAAACGAAAGAAAACGTCCAACACCCGGCGCGCTGGAGGCGGTTGTGAATCAGTCACTCGCCGAGGCGTTGAACCTCAAAACGGGCGACGAAATTTTAGTCCGGATACAACGTCCCAGCGCCATTCCGGCAGACACATTTATGGGCAACCGCAGCGATACGGTGGAGGTCTTGCGACTGGAAATTACGACAACGCCCATCGACGGGGGAATTGCCGATTTTTCCACTCGCGCAACCCAAGGTTCCGTTTTCAATGTATTCGTCAATCGTCAGGCCCTGCAACAACGGCTGGAAATGGAAGGGCAGGTAAACCAGGTCGTGGTGGCGGAAACCGCAGCACGCGCGTCGGCCGAAAACGAAACCTGGCCGCCAGCGGCGCGGGAACGATTCGCGCTGGGAGATGTGGGGCTGAGAACACGGCCCACCTCATCGGGTGTGTGGCTCGAAAGCGCCCGACTGCTTTTATCGGATTATGAAATGTCGCTGGTGGATTCTGACATTTCCGATACGCCAACCCTTACTCTCTATCAGGGCGGGGAACCCGATGTCTATCAGGCGCGGCCGGTGTATGCCTATTTAGCGAACGAATTAACCTGCCACGACCGAGCCATTCCCTACGCCACGGTGGCGGGCGTGGATTGGGGGGGGGCGACCAACGCATACGGCCCACTGGAAGACGGCGTCATCCTGAATCAATGGGCCGCCGACGAACTGAACGCGAAACCCGGCGACCGTCTCACGATGCGCTATTTTGTGGATGGGCCACGTGGCGGCTTGGTCGAGACGCTGACCTCCTTTACGGTCACGGGCGTTGTTGGGATGGATGATCCGCGCATTCGCGATGAAATGATTCCGTCCTATCCTGGCATTTCCGGTGTTGAATCGGTCAGCGATTGGGATCCCCCATTCCCCATGGACATGGGACGGATTCGAGATGAGGATGAAACGTACTGGGATGAATACGGGGCGGCGCCGAAGGCGCTGGTGTCAATGGCGACGGCCTGGCGGCTCTGGGGGCGGCGGTACGGACCGGCCTCGTCGGTGTTGCTGAAGCCCACCCATATCATTGGCAACAAATCGCCAGACGAAATGGCTGGGGATATCGAGCGGCATATTCTGGCCGAAATGGAACCGGAACGACTGGGAATGGTTCTCAGACCCGTCCTGGCGGAAGGGTTGAAGTCCAGCCAGGGGGCCACAGATTTCGGGGGATTATTTGTAGGATTCAGTCTGTTTCTTCTTGTCTCCGCAGGTGGACTGATCCGGATGCTCTTTCTGCTGGCCATGGAGGGACGGTGTCGGGAACTGGGGTTGTTGTCCGCCTTGGGGTACCGACCGGGACGACGGCTGGGATGGAAATGGCTGGGATTCAGTTTTCCGGGATGGGCGGAGCGATCGGTCCTGCATGAAGGCCTCCTCATTTCCGCGCTCGGCTCCTTGGTGGGTGGCGCCTTGGCCGTGGTGTATGGCGCAGTCATGATTTATGGTCTTCGAAACTGGTGGGTTGGCTCCATCGGTTCGCCCTTTGTGCGACTCCATGTGGATGGCGCCAGCCTGGCTATCGGCGTACTCGGCGGCTGGCTCATCGCGGTTTGGACGCTGTGGCGGGTGGCGGCGCGGATGAGCCGGATGGATCCACGGGATTTGCTGGTCGGTCGTCTGGAATCCCAGGAGACCACCCAAAAGTCCGGTAGCCAGCGCGGATTCATCAGCGCCGGGCTGGCGATTCTGGGAATGGCGCTGATCGGCGCAGGCGGATGGGTCTCGGCGGGCGAACAGGCCGTTTTGTTCTTCTGCGGCGCCGCCGCGCTCCTGGCGGCGGCAATTGTCGGGTTCAACCTGTGGCTGCGCGCTTCCGGACATCCGGGGCGCAAGCGGCTGACACTGGCCCGCCTGGGTATGTTGGCCGCCCGACGCCAATCGGGACGCAGCACACTGGTCGTGCTCCTGATGGCCTCAGCCGCTTTTTTAATTGTGGCCGTGGGGGCCAACCGGCGCGTGGCGACCGAAGGCGGCGAGCGCCTTTCGGGAACGGGCGGATTCGCTTTGCTGGGAGAATCGTCGGCCCCTCTCCTGGAAGGTCTGGACAAAGATCGATTGCCCGTCGGCTCCACGGTTTATCCCATCAAACTGCGGCCCGGCGAAGACGCCGGATGCCTGAATCTCTATCGGGTCAGCCGCCCACGATTCCTGGGCGTGAACGATGCATTCATTGAGCGCGGCGGTTTTTTGTTTGCCGGCTCCCTGGCCCGAACCCCGGAAGACAAGGAAAATCCTTGGCGCCTGTTGCGACAAGATGTGAAGGATGACGCGATTCCAGTCATCGGCGATTTCAACACCGTGATGTGGCTCTTGAAGTCAGGACTGGGCAAGGTGATCGAATTTGAAGGACAGAAGTATCGATTCGTCGCTTTGCTGAAAGGCAGCGTCTTTCAGGGGGAAATTCTGATGAGCACAGAACGGTTCCGGGAACTGTTCCCCTATCAGCCGGGATGGCGCTATTTCGCCATTGACGCGCCCGCCCTCTTCCAAAGCGACACCGGAACATCGACCCCGGCGGAACGGGTCGAGGCCCTGGGGAGGGATTTGGAATCAAGCCTGGAAGACTACGGATTCGACGCCGTGGGCGCGGCCGCAAAACTCAACAACCTGATGGCCGTGGAAAACGCCTATCTCTCCACTTTCCAGGCTTTGGGAGGACTGGGGCTGCTTCTGGGCACCCTGGGGCTGGGCCTGGTGCTGGCGCGCAACCTCCTGGAGCGCCGGGCGGAATTCGCCCTCATGGGCGCCGTCGGACTGAAGCGACGGGATCGCATCCGGGTGGCCGTGGCGGAAAACGGATTGCTGCTGGTGGCTGGCCTGGCCATTGGGACGATTGGCGCATTGATCGCTGTCGGACCATCCGCTCTGGCAAGGCAT
>JADFCT010000233.1 GCA_017161665.1 Candidatus Sumerlaeota bacterium | reverse complement strand
AATGGGGAAACGGATGTTGATCTGGGCGGCGCCGTTGGTCGGGCTCATTTTGAGGATACCCAGATTCAGCGTCGTGTCCTTGAGGTGATCATGGTGACAGGCCAGGTCGAGATTCGAGGCGTCCAGTGGCCAGGCCCGGTCGCGAAGAAAATCCACCCACGCCTGCATGGCCGGCGCCCCGGCCTCTGTTTGACGGAGAAATGCCAGGGCGTCCAGCGCGGCGTTGCGTCCCAGGTGGGGGAGGGAGCCGTGGGCGGCTTTGCCCCTGACAGTGACGATGAATCGCGTTTCGTCCGATCCGTCCGCCTCGGCGTCCGTTTCGATTTCAATCTCCAATTCCTCAATGTCGCGGCTCATCACCTCGGCGATTTTATCGAATCGCTCAAAGGTGTCGTCGGTCCGATCGGCGCGGACGGCGAGAACGAGGATGGCTGTGTCCGGGACCATGTTGGCGCGTCGGCCGCTTTCGAGCGAGACAAAGCGCGGCCCCGCGTTATCTGCGCCCGGGGCGTCTTCGTTCCAATTCCCGACGAGCTCAAAAGTGATCATTCCCTTTTCGCCATTGATGATCGGGAACTCGCCGTCGGGCGTAAAGACCGGCCCCGGCGCCTCGCCGGCTTCGATGAGCCGATTCACATCGTCCCATTCGCCGGTTTCCTCTTGTGTGCCGATCAGGAGGCGGATGGACGCCGCCGGCTGGAATCCCGCCGCCTGGAGGACGTCGATGGCCGCCATGACCGTGACCAGCGGGCCTTTGTCGTCCTGCGTCCCTCGGCCCCAGATGCAACCGTCGGCTTCGGCGCCGGAAAAGGGGGGGTGGTCCCAACCGTCATCGACAGGAACCACGTCAATATGCGCGGCCACCCCCACCGCGGGGCGTTTGGCGTCCGTTCCTGTCCATTCGGCCACGGCGGCCATCCGGTCATAGTCGCGCCAGACCATCTTCAAATCGGCTGTTCGCCGGGCCAACCAGTCCAGCGTCTTATCCGTTTCCTCTCGGAACCGGGCCTGTCCTTCCGAGGTCTCGGCGCCGCTGACCGTTTCAAATCGAAGGATTTCCTGCAACATCGTTACATAGCGATCGCGCTGTTGCGCCACGATTCCGCGAGCGCGCGTCAAAAGGCTGTTCAATTCCTGGTCATTCATTGTATCGGTTCCATTCTGTATTCGTCAGTGTCTTGTTCCACATCCTTGGCGGCTACGACGCGCAGGTCATTCGTTATCCCGTACACTTTCATGGGCAGCCCGGCCGTCAGGACATACAGATCATTGGGATCGCTGGAGGTGGTTTCTTTGATCGCGGCCTTGACGGCTTCGCGGATCATGGTCGAGTCGTGTTCATGCAGTCCGATGCGAATGGGCCAGGCGCCCCAGACCAAACTCATCTGCCGCCACGTGTCTTCGCTGGGGGTGACCACATAGATGATATGATTGGGGCGATAGCGGGCGATCCGACGGGCTGTGGAACCGCTCATCGTGCAGGCCACGATCCCCCGGGCGCCCAGGTTGTCGGCAATGTCACAGGCCGCGCGGCTCAGGGCGTCGGCCATGTCGGGAAATTCGCGGCCGTCCTTCATGGCCCGCAGGGTGGCTGTCGGCTCCGTCCAGTTCGCTGAGGCCTCCACGCGTCTGGCGATCAGGGCCATCATGGAGACCACGTCGGCCGGACGCTTGCCGATGGCCGTTTCCTGACTGAGCATCAGCGCATCGGTTCCGTCCAGAATCGCGTTGGCGACATCGGAGACCTCGGCGCGGGTGGGGATGGGATTTTCCACCATGGACTCCAGCATCTGCGTGGCCGTGATGACGGGTTTGCCATGGGCGCGACAGGCCTGAATCAGTCGCTTCTGAATGAGGGGGGTTTCTTCGATATTGACCTCAATGCCCAGGTCCCCGCGCGCCACCATGACGCCGTCGGCCGCGTCCACAATCGCGTCCATGGCTTCCACGGCTTCGGCTTTCTCGACCTTGGCGATAATAGGGACCACCCGTCCCATATCCCGCATGTGTCCCCGAAGGCGATGGATGTCGTCGGCGCTTCGGACAAAAGACAGAGCCACAAAATCCACGCCGTGCTCCAGGCCCATTTTGAGGTCGATCAAATCCTTGGATGTAATGGCGTCAATCCGTCCCGCTCCACCCGGCAGATTGACCCCCTTGCGCGACGTGACGCGACCGCCGGAGAGCACGCGACACACCACCATCGGCGCCTCGACGGCTTCAACGCCCAGTCGGATAATCCCGTCGTTGATATAGACGCGCGCGCCAGGATCAAGGCGATCGGCAAACCCCGCCATGTCGATGGGAATGACCGTGGTGATGTCCCGCGCCTTCGCCAGAACGCGGCCGAGGTCCATGTCGTCTGAAGCGCAGAGCGCAATGCGTTCCAGATCGTAAAGAAAAAGGCCATCGAGCGCGATGGCCCCGGTCCGAATCTTGGGGCCGCACAAATCCTGAAGGATCGCCGTCGGCGCCTGACGCTCGGCAGCCGCCTGGCGGGCATAAACGATTGTTTGCGCATGATCGGCATGGGTTCCATGCGAAAAGTTCAGCCGGAAGACATTGACACCCCGGTCGATCAGCTGACCAATCGTCTCCAGTGAAGAAGACGCCGGGCCGAGCGTGGCGACAATTTTTGTTCTTTTCATGGCGTTATCCTGTCAGGAGCGGGCCGATGGGCGCTAAAGTCAGCGTAAGAGAATCCCGTATTGATGCACATCGTTCCAGACGCCGTGACACAAAAGCCCCCGACGTTTGGTCCCCTCTTCCTGAAAACCGCATTTGCTCAACGTCGCGATTTGATCGCTCAGATCAATCGGGATTTCGATGTCGATGCGGACCAGACTGGTTTGCTCTTTGAAATACTGAAGAAACGTGGTGACAGCGTCGGCGCCCAACCCCTGCCGGGACATGGACGTGCAAATCCAATAACTCAATGTGCCCCGTGGGGTGTGCGGATCCAGTTGGCGCAAGCCGATGACGCCGACCAGTTGACGCGTGGAGCGGACAAAAATGGCCAGATAAAAACTGGTTCCTTCCCGGTAGCCGCGAAGACTATCCTTAATAAAGCCCAGCGAGTCGGCGACTTCGCTGTGACGCCATGGCATGAATCGATACAGTTCCTCGCTCGATTCTTCCACGGCCGCATACAGTTCCTCCGCCATCGACGGCTTGAGCCGCTCCAAGACCACCTTGCGTCCCTGAAGAGATTGGAGATTTTCAAACTCCATCGCGTAGTTCATACTGCCCGTCCTTCTCCGTTATAAAATCCAGATTCTTTCGGTCTCAGCGATTAAAGCCGTCAATCCACTCACAGAGTAACCGCACGCCCACCCCGGTGGCGCCGGGGCGATAATACTTCCAGGCGCTGGTGGGCGAGGGGGTCATAAAAGGACCGGCGATGTCCAGATGGGCCCAGGCCACGCCGTCGGGCACAAACTCGCGCAGGAACAGGGCGGCTGTAATGGACCCACCATATCGCGAGCCGCTGTTGTGGATGTTGTTCAAGTCGGCGATTTCCCAGTCCAGCGCCTTGCGGTATTCCTCGACCAGGGGCATTTCCCAGATGGCGTCGCCCGAGGCGTCGGCGGCGGCCTTCAAGGCCGTCGCGAGCTGAGAGTCATTGCTGAACAGTCCGGACAGGGCCGGGCCCAGGGCCATGACGATCGATCCGGTCAGCGTGGCCAGATCCACCACGTGGGTGGGCTTGAGTTCCCCGGCCCGCCACAGGGCGTCCGTCAGGATGAGCCGCCCTTCGGCGTCCGTATTGTCCACGTGAACGGTCTTGCCGTTGCGAGCCTTGAAGATGGTTCCCGGAAAATGCGCTTTCGCGTCAATGGCGTTGCAGGCTGTGGCGATGACGGCCGAGACGGGCACGGGCGGGCGCAAATCGTCCAGGGCCGTCATGGTTGCCAGAACCGCTCCGGCGCCGGCCATGTCGCCTTTCATGGTCCACATGGCCGGCGCGGTCTTCAAGCAGACGCCGCCCGAGTCGAAGGTCATCCCCTTGCCCACCAGACACAGCCGCGCGTCGGTCGTGATTTTGCCTTTCGGCGTGTATTCAATGGTGATGAGACGGGGCGGATATTGTGAGCCGGCGCCCACCGTCCGCAATCCTTCGTAGCCTTTGGTCTTCAATTGCTTCTCATCATAGACCGTTACTTTGAAGCCGGGCTTCCGTCCCAGAGCGCGGGCATGGGTCGCCAGCGTTTCGGGCGTCACAGCGTGCGCGGGTTCATTGACGAGGTCGCGGGCCAGATTAACCGCTTCGGCCGTTCGGGCGCGCGAACGGGTCGCAGCCCGAAGTGTGCTCAAGGCGCCGTCGCTCACGATCACGGACACATCCGTCTTCGGCGTCGGCGTCTTCGCCGTTTTGTATCGGTCAAAGCGATAATCCGCGAGGATCAGTCCTTCGACGATGTCCGGAACGGTGGCGGCGCCGGCGGCCGAATCCGCCAGGATGGCCAGGCGTTTCAGGCCGCGTTTTTCTGCGAATTCCAAGGCCCGGGCAATCAGGGTCTTCAGCCCTTCCCCCTTGCCCAGCCCTTTAGCGTTTTGGAGGGTATCCAGGTATAGCCCTGCGCCCCCGGGGCCGCCCGCCGCGTCAAACCACTCCGTTGAGATCGTCTTGTCCTTCAACTTCCCCTCATATTCCTTCAACGCTCTGGCCAGGGTGGGCGGACTTTTTTTGCACAGCCCTTCCTTTTCGCCAATCAAGGCCACCACCAGGTCCGTCTTGATCTTGGACCAGTCGGTTGATGTCAAACGCCATTTCAGCATATCCTCGTCTCCCTGTAAATTCCAGTTGATCGCCTGCAATCCTGCGCCGATTGCCTTTCTCATGCAAGCTGTGAGATGCGGCGGGTCACTTTTTTGGGATCTGAGAGAGGGGAAAAGGCTGATTTTTGAAAAAAATGTTGTCTTTGACCCGCGAGTCGATTCAACATGGCGCAGACCATGGTGATTTTTTCGCGCGTCGGCGGCCATGAAATCGTTCGATGACCGCCTTGTTTCGCAAGAGGGACCATGTTGATACAACGATCGGGGATATACTCTCCCCGGAAAAGCAGTTGATAGGGTCCAGGGACCTGAGTCCCTGTTAAATCGAAGCGCGGGCGTCTTGCCCGCAATGTCTCCGTGGGAGGATCCTGGGCGCGACGCCCAGGCCACTCCCGCATGGATGGATCACACTTTCGAATGAGAGGCGAATTATGAGCGCAAAGTCTATTGCGGAACGGGCCCTGGAGCAGGGCAAGGGGATTGTGCGGCTGACGCCCACATGGGTTCCCCGGGTTTTTTGTGTGCCGGGACGGCGAATCAAACTGCATCCGGACGACTACTACGCCCTGGGGGGCAATCGCGGCGGCATTGATGAACGGTGGTTCGCGTCCACGACGCCGGCCGATAATGGTCCCCTGACGAGCAAGAACGAGGGGCTCAGCCATATCGTCGTCGAGGACGGCGGGCAGACGGAACTCGTGACCCTGCGCGAGGCGGTGGCGGAACTTAAGGGCGACCTGATCGGAAAACTCTGGGACAAGTTCGGCCTCTGGCCCATGTACTCGAAATTCTTCGACAATCAGGGCGCGCTGCCCCTTCATATCCACCACAACGACGAATTCGCCGGCCGCGTCAATCAGCTGGGCAAACCCGAGGCCTATTATTTCCCGCCCCAGGTCAATAACCATGGCGGCGACTTCCCCTATACCTTCTTCGGTCTGCAACCGGGCGTGACTCAAGACGAGGTGCGCGACGTCCTCGAAGCCTTCACAAAAGGCGACAACCGCATCGCCGACATCCAGGGCGTCATGAAAGCCCGCGAAGACGGCATGCAGGTCTTCGATCAGGCCATCGCCGACCATGTGCGGTCCGAAACTATCACCTTCGAAGAAGCCCAGCGCCACTGCGACG
>JADFCT010000232.1 GCA_017161665.1 Candidatus Sumerlaeota bacterium | reverse complement strand
GCTGCGCGGCAAAAAGCGCGCCGGCGCCTCAGTTTCTATTCACCTTACCCAGGGCTCCGCTCCCTATCGGTCGCTCCACCCTGGGCTATTATGTGCCGCCGCCTTCGGGGCTTGGCGGATGTTTGGCTTCTGGGACGCGGGCCTTATAGGGTATCAGCGCCGCGCCCCCGCGTGCTTTGCGTCATCGCGCCTTTGCGCCTTGGCGTTAGAAAAAGAAGCCATCGCGCCCCGACGCCCTTTTCATCATTTGTTGAGAGCGCCGGAGGCCGCTCATGACAAACTCTTTAGGGAACTTTTTAAGGAGGGACCTTTTTTCGATGGCCGAGGGGGGGAGATTAAACCGTGATTCTCGGGAATGGCCGAGTCGTTTCGCTGGATCGGAATCGATCGGAGGAAGCGCGCTTGCCTGGGAAAGTCGAGTGGGGTACGCTTTTTGAACCAAAGAAATGCAGGCCGATACCGTTGGTGTTCTGCTAAATCGTGATGGCGCCGTCGCCGGTTGACGTTGAGTCTTTGGACGTGAAACCCTTTCAGATTCGATGGGATTTGTGGAACACACACTGCTTTTGCCGCGCCTTCATTTGCGCCCGTCTGCGCAGGATGGGGGAGGAAAGTTGCTTGAATGTCACGCTGCAAGACGAACGATCTGGTGGTCCGCGGCGCGCGGACCCATAACCTGAAAAGTATTGATGTGCGCATACCGATGGGCCAACTGACGGTGGTGACCGGCCCCTCGGGTTCCGGCAAATCCTCTCTGGCCTTCGACACGTTGTTTGCCGAAGGCCAGAGGCGTTTCGTGGAGTCCATGTCCACCTATGCCCGACAGTTCATTCAACAAATGCCACGACCGGATGTGGACGGGATCGAAAATGTTTTACCGGCTATTGCGCTGGAACAGAAAAACACGGTTCGCAACGCGCGCTCGACCGTGGGGACGGCGACTGAAATCCATGATTTCTTATCCCTGATTTTTGGGCGCATCGGACGGGTTTTCTGTCCCGATTGCCAGTGCGAGGCCCAGGCTTTCAGTCCGGAAAGCGCAACGAATCTTTTGGTGTCACTCTCGGATGCATCCATGCGGGTGATCATCACAGCGCCTGTGGATCGGCCACCCAAGTGGTCAGCCAAGGCCGCGGAGACCTTGAAGGCTCACTGGTTGAGTCAGGGCTGGGGGAGGGCCTGGCTCAATGGGTCGACCGAAAATCTGGAGTTTCTGACCGGAAAAGATCTGGTCAAAGCAGAGACGCTGGAAGTCGTGACGGATCGCCTGACAGTGGATCCACCGCAAGGCGGGCGCTTGACAGAGGCTCTGGAAGTGGCCTTTGCATTGGGCCATGGGCGCGCTGCGGCGCATGAGTCTAATGGAGCCGTTCATCGTTTTTCCCGAGATCTGGCTTGTGGGCAATGCGGGCGCGTGTTCGAGCCACCGTCGCCATCGCAGTTTTCGTTTTACAGTCCCATGGGGGCTTGTCCCACATGTCAGGGATTTGGCCGCGTCATGGGGATTGATTGGGATAAGGTGATACCCAATCCGGAGCGTTCGATGGCCGAGGGGGCGATTCACCCTTGGAACTCCCCCTCAAATCGCGAAATGTACGACTGGTTTCGGGAAGTGTTGGGAGATCAGGCGTTTCCGTGGGATACACCGTTTCGCGAGCTGGAGTCCCCGTATCGGGACTGGGTGCTCCAAGGGTACCAGAAATTCTGGGGCGTGGCGGGTTTCTTCGATTATCTGGAACGCAAAAAGTACAAGATTCAAAATCGGGTCATGCTGGCGCGGTATCGCGCCTATATTCCGTGCGGGGACTGTTTGGGGACGCGACTTCGTGAGCCGGGGCGCTGGGCGCGAGTGGGCGGATATGGGATTACGGAACTTCTAAATATGCCAATCCGGGATCTGGCTCCGGTGATTGATAGTCTGAAACTGAATCCACGCGAACGGGAAACCGTGGATCTGGCGCTTCGGGAATTAAAAAGTCGCCTGATTTATTTGAATGAAGTCGGCCTGGGGTATTTAACCTCGTCCCGTCAGACGCGAACCCTGAGCGGCGGGGAGTCTCAGCGCATCAATCTCGCCACAGCGCTGGGCAGTGACCTGACGGGAACGCTTTATGTGTTGGACGAACCGACCGTGGGATTGCATGGCCGGGATACGACGCGGTTGTTGAAGGTGTTGCAACGGCTCAAGCATGTGGGCAATACGGTGGTAGTGGTAGAGCATGATCCACTGGTGATGGAGGGAGCGGACTACATGATTGATTTGGGACCGGGGGCTGGAGAACACGGGGGGACGTTGGTTTATTCGGGGACGGCTCAGGGGATCATGAAGGAGAAGGATTCATTGACGGGGGATTTCTTGCGGAAGCGCCGCGTATTTTCTGCGAAGGCGCGCTCAGCCAAGGGCCACGGGGAAGAGGCGATGATTCCCGCGCGTCCATCGCGTTCGGCAAAGGGATGGATCCGAGTGATCGGCGCGCGGGAGAATAATCTGGCTAATATCGATGTGGCCTTTCCCCTGGGGACGCTCTGTTGTTTGACCGGCGTATCCGGGTCGGGCAAGTCATCTTTGTTAAAGTCGATCCTTTACGGCGCCTATGCGCGCCGACAGGGGAATGCGACAGTGGACGTTGGCGCGCATGACCGCATTGAGGGACTCGATGGGGTGGGCGATATTCTGTTGGTTGATCAGACGCCGTTGGGACGATCCGCTCGTTCCAATCCCGTTACGTATGTCAAGGCGTATGATCCGATTCGAAAACTGTTTGCGGAAGCAGCGGCCGTCGCCGGTCGGGGACGGAAGATGACGCCCAGTCATTTTTCGTTCAATTCAAAAGAGGGGCGCTGCCCGGTCTGTAACGGCATCGGCACGGTGGAAGTGGATATGCATTTCCTGGCGGATGTGGAGATGACGTGTGACGCTTGTCAGGGGAAGCGTTTCCTGCCACGGACGCTGGCGGTCGATTATCGCGGTCGGTCCATTGCCGATGTTCTGGCCATGACCGTGGATGGCGCGGCGACTTTTTTTGCGGAGCATCCGAAAATTGTCCGCGCCTTGCAGCCTTTGCACGATGTGGGACTGGGGTATTTGCGATTGGGACAGAACTCCTCGACGCTCAGCGGCGGCGAGGCGCAGCGGTTGAAATTGGCGGGGGTTCTGGCAGGAAAGCGGATTCGCGAAAAGACGCTGCTGATATTTGACGAACCGACCACAGGCTTACACCCCAGCGATATTGACGTTTTGTTACATGCCTTGGAACGACTGATTGATGAAGGGGCGGGAGCGATTGTGGTCGAACATAATTTGGACTTCATCATCCGCGCCGATCATGTCATTGACCTGGGGCCGGAAGGCGGTGACGAAGGCGGACGGATTGTTTTCGAGGGGACCGTGGCTGACCTGATCCAAAACAAACATTCTCATACCGCTGCGTGCCTGCGCGCGTATTGGAAACGCTGAGGCGCTGTCCGATTCCCGTCGCCGGTTCAATCCGCGGGACGGAATCCTTTCAATGGTATGTCCGTCGTCTCTTCACCGAAAGAGACGATCATTCCCTCATCTTCGACTCAATGGATTATCTCACCGTTGATGGGGTCTCCGGGAACATCGAGAACCTGAATGCTGGAGATGGTTTTCATGGTCTGGTGATCCTGAAAAAGCCAGACGATTCGCTTGTCCGGCGTGACCTCAATAATGTGCGGGGCTTTTCCGATGTGGCCGTGGCCGACCCAATTGGTCATGACCGTGTTGCCGTTGGGCAGGCGGTGAAAGCCCGTGAGAAAACGCAACGGCGCGCCGGGCAGGTCCGCATTGCTCACTTGCCAGACGATCGTGCCGTCCGGATCCACTTCAATCATCCTGGGATCGGCCTTGCCGTTCACTTTCTGGTCGGTGATGGCGATGAGGGTATTGCCGTTCTTCAGACGCGCCACGCTGTGCACACCACCCGGCGCGGGGATCTCGCGAATTTGTTTGCCGGCTGGGTCGTATTCGCGAACCACGGCCGGGCCGTAGTGGGCCACCAAATAATGGCCGTTATCGAGTTTTCGGGCATTCCGCATAAACCCGTGTCCTCCCGATTCCCCTTCCGGCAGGAGGCGGACCTCTTTGACGATGTCGCCCTGCCGGTTGACCTCAAGAAGGCGTCCCGAGTCACATTCGGCGATGAACGTGTCGCCGTTGGCCAGACGTTGACAGGCGTAAATTTCATGGTCGGATTCATATTCAAAAACGACATTTCGGTCCGTGTCCATTTCGCGAACGCCTCGACCGGTCGTGAAGAGAAGATTTCCGTCAGGCAGGGCCCAGATGTCATTGCTGTTCGGAGCGTTGGCGATGAATTCGGACGAGCCATCCGGCTGAACCTCAAAGACCTTTTGACCACTGTAGTCCGTACAAATAAAATGATGCCCTCGGCCAACCTGCATTGGGAGGGTTTGCGACTGGGCGGCTTCCCCGACAAAAGGGGTCGCGTCAATGGAGGTCCGCTCACAAAAGACGCCGCATGAACTGATGAAGACCAGGGACGCAAATATGCCCATCGGGGCGATTATCCTGTTTTTGAATCGGTGTGCTTGGGATTGCATGGGGAAATTTCCTTCGGATCCAATCGGATTAGGGATGCTTTGAATGCGGCGACGTCATGGGGACGTCGGACTGTCCTTGCGAATCATGGGGGCCATATGGGCCGGACGCAAGGATTCTTTGCCGAGCCGGTATAATGTATGTATGTACAAATGTATGAATCGACAAGTCATCCAGTGGTTGACTAGCGATTCTCCTGTTCCGTATCATCCCACCAGCCTTATGATGTGAATCAGCCAAATCCCGTCAGGAGACTCAGATGAAGCGAAGGACGTTTATAAAATCAGCTGCTGCGGTCGGGGGCGCATTCTCTATTGTGCCGCGTCATGTGCTGGGCCAGGGGCAGACGCCCCCCAGTGAACGTTTGAATATTGCGGGTGTGGGGATTGGGGGTCAGGGCGGCGGTGTTCTGAACGATATGCGGAGTGAAAATATTGTGGCCCTGTGCGATGTGGATTGGAAAAAGGCGGAGGGCACTTTCAATAAGTTTGCCCAAGCCGAACGATTTAAGGATTATCGCATCCTGTTGGACAAATGCAAACATATCGATGCGGTTATGGTGGCGACTCCCGATCACATGCACGCCCCCATCGCTGTGGCCGCCATGCAAGCCGGCAAAGACGTGTATGTCGAAAAACCCATGGCCCATTCGATTGAGGAAGCCCGGCTCATGACGCGAGTCGCAAAGGAAACGGGACGGGTCACGCAAATGGGGAACAACGGCCATGCCGGCGAAGGCATCCGGCAGACGCGCGAATTTATCCAGGCTGGAGCCATTGGCGCGGTTCGGGAAATTCACGGGTGGAGCGATCGGCCCGGGGCCTATTGGAAGCAGCCCGTCGAACGACCGGCGCAGGGTCTGCCTGTCCCCGAGACCTTGGACTGGGACTTGTGGCTGGGTTGCGCGCCGCCACGACCGTATCACACGGTCTACCATCCACGGGCCTGGCGAGGCTGGTTTGATTTTGGCACTGGCGCCATGGGCGACATGGCGGTCCATAACCTGGACCCAGCCTTCTACGCCCTGGACCTGGAGGCGCCGGTTGCGGCGGAAGCGGAGATTTCCGGTTTGCCCGCGGAAACGTATCCCGCCTGGCAAATCATCACCTATTATTTTGCCGCGCGTGGTGATCGTCCGGCTGTTACGATGAAGTGGTATGACGGCGGCAAGATGCCCGAGCCGCCACAGGAACTGGATCCTGGCTTTACACTGCCCGATAATGGAATTCTGTTTATTGGCGACAAGGGCGTTATACAGTGTGGCGGCTGGTCGGGACCGCCGCGCCTTTTTCCGGCGTCGCGGCGGAAGGCCTTCGAAAAGCCCGATCCATCCA
>JADFCT010000022.1 GCA_017161665.1 Candidatus Sumerlaeota bacterium | reverse complement strand
AGTTGGCCATGTAACTAAAAATGGACTCAACAAATGATGAAAAGGGCGCCGGGGCGCGGCGCGATGGAATCTGTTTTTTTGAACCATGAAGAATAGAAGGAAAAGAAGAGGGTTGCGCTAAACGCCAAGGCGCGAAGGCGCAAAACAAGCCGGGGCGCGGCGCGATGGAATCTGTTTTTTTTGAACCATGAAGAATAGAAGGAAAAGAAGAGGGTTGCGCTAAACGCCAAGGCGCGAAGACGCAAAGCACGCCGAGGCGCGGCGCCGATACCCTATAAGGCCCGCGTCCCAGGAGCCAAACATCAGCAAAGCCCCGGTAGGGGCGGCACATAATAGCCCAGGGTGGAGCGACCGATAGGGAGCGGAGCCCTGGGTCAGAGAACAAGCGACTGAGGCGCCGGCGCGATTTTTGCCGCGCCGCGCGCAAAAAGCGTGACGGCGCCGACGCCCGTCCGTCAGCGACTCAACATTTTCAAGAGAGCACAATCGTCACTATCGATGCGAAACGTTCCCAGATAAAGTCCTTCCACTTCTATTGGATATTTCTTGGGATTATATTTTCTAAACTCTTCGAACTCATGGCCAGCAATGGAAGTAAAGCACCCGGACACTTGAAAAGCACAAACGACAATGGCTACACAACGAGCAATCAATATTAATTGATATCTCATGATTGCATCCTGGCCGCACAACTCAATTCAAGGATGGAACCTCTGGGTAGACTCGTTAAGGGTCTGTTGACTTTTCAATCGCTGGAGAATATAGCGCCAGAAGCCGTAAAAAATCTGCTTACTGCGATGCCCGGCTCACCTGCTCCTCCGCCTGAACCTGCACTGCCCGATTTCTGGGATGGGCCGGGCCTTCGGGAATGGCCAGATCTGCGCGCGAATAATACTTCCAGAGGCCCTTTTCGCGACGGGCCAGATAGACCTCGCCCAGGTCGTCATGGGCGGCGCTCCAGACAATGTCGCCCGTCACACCGGGCCACGGTTCCCGGCGGAAGGCCAGGACATCGCGGATCTTCGCTCGGTTCAGTCCCGCCAACTGGATGGACCACAACAACATTTCCATCCCATCAAATCCATGGGCGGCGTATGTTTCCGGTTCCAGATTAAACCGTTTGCGAAAGCGCTTCCGGAACTCCTGATAGCGCGGGTCGTCGCGCGTGGGATCCCACGGCGACAGACACACGACGTTCTCGGCGTTTTCGCCTGCGAGTTCCGTGAACTCGTCCGCTAAACAGCGATCGCAGGCGAAAAAGGGCTGTTCCATGCCCATGGCACGCATCTGGTTCAGGATCAGCGCCCCTTCCCGCGCATTGCCCCAATGGACAACGGCTTCCACATTGGCTTGTTTCAAGCGCTCCAATTGAAGTGAGAAGTCCTCCAGGCCCAAATCATAGGCCATCTCAATGGGAATCGGCCGCCCCAGCCGTCGGCTGCCGTCGCGTACTTCGCGCACGCCGAATCGACCGTATCGATTCGAGGAACGGATGATGCCCACGCGCTGATAGTCCAGAGAACGATACAGATAGTCCACCAGCAGGTACCCCATCTGCCGATCGTCGCCAATGTTTCGGAAGACCCAGGGAATATTGGTTTCGATAAAGGTCGGATCCGTGTCGCCCGAGTTCATCATGGCGATTTCCGCTTTCAGCGCCACGCGGATGGCGATATGGCTGTTGGCGCCGTCGATGGTGCCCAGGATCGCCCAGACCTCATCCTTATAGACAAAATCAACAATCGTATTGCCCGACGCGCCCCAGAGTCCGTTATCGTTTTTGACGACCAGCTCAAAGGGAACGCTGCGCTTGAGGTATCCGCCCTGCGCATTGGCTTCCTCCACGGCCATCTGCGCCCCTTTGAGCATCATCATGCCCAACGGCTCTTCGTGGCTCGCTCCGCCCGTGGCTACGGAGACAGTCGATTCGATGGGACCAATGAATCCCACTTTGACGGTTTGGACAGCCTCCGGCTCTCCAATTGCCCGGCCCGGCCCGGTATATTCCATCTGCTCCAGGAAATGTTGTTTGTATGGCGCCACATGTCGAAATGGCGACAGTTCCAGGGTGGTTGAGCCATAGTTGTCCTGTTCGAGCAGGTCCACTTTCGGTACCGCATAGGCGCCGGCGGAATCGATCTTCTCCAGAACCTCGCGCATGGCCTTGCTCACCGGAATCTCTTTTGCCGGCGCCGCAGGGGGGCTGTCTTCCGCCGCCACCGCGTGAATGGCCGTCCAGCCCCCAACCAGTCCCGTCATCGCACACAGACACGCGAATTGCCGCCAGCGATTCATGCGCATCGTTTCGCTCCTTAATCGGAATGTCGAATGGGCGCTCCGCGCCATCCGGCGGACAGCCGGTCGGAACGCCTCAATCCATTGCGGAAGTGTCCGCCCAAACGATTGGGGGCTCAAGGAAATTGTGGATGGGGAAACGGGGGCCGATGACAACGGCCCCCCCGGCCCTCAGGTCGTCTTGCGCATTTTGGCGGGAAGGATCTTCAGTTGCTTGCGGTATTTATTGACCGTGCGGCGCGCAATCTGGACATTGCGCTCCGACAGCATGGCGGAGATCTTTTCGTCGGACAACGGTTTCTTCGGGTCTTCATTGTCCACGATTTCGCGAATCATGGCCTTGACCGAACGGGATGAGGCGTCTTCACCACCATCGCCGGACCCAAGGCTGGAGGAAAAGAAATACTTGAGGCTGAATGTGCCCCGGGGCGTTTCCACATATTTGCTGTTCGTGACGCGGGCGATGGTCGATTCATGCATCCCCACCTCTTCGGCGATGGTCTTGAGAATCAGCGGACGTAAATGTTCCACGCCTTTGTCCAGGAAATCCTTCTGATATTCCATGATCGATTCGGTGACGCTGAGAATCGTGCTTTTGCGTTTCTCGATGTTTTTGAGCAGCCAGAGCGCGGACTTGTATTTCTCCATGGCGTACTCGCGCTCCTTGTCCGTCATGGTGGCGATATTGTTGGCGAGGAGGTTGCGATAGTAGTCGTTGATTTTCAGGCGTCCCACATCCCCTTCGCGCAAATAATAGACATATTTGCCGTCCATCTCTTTGACATAGACATCGGGGCGAATATAGTGGGGGGACTCGGTGGAATACATCCGCCCGGGACGCGGCTCCAGATGCGCAATAATGGCATAGGCGCCGTGGATTTCCTTTTCCGTGACACCCAAGGCCTTCGCCAGAGGCTTGAATTTCCGGTTAATGAACAGATCAAATTCTTCTTCCAGCATCCGTCGGCAAAGTGTATCTTTTTCCCCGCGGTCATCCAACTGGATAAGCAGGCATTCCGCCAGGTTGCGCGCGCCGACACCGGCCGGGTCAAACGATTGAATCACCCCCAGAACATGGCGCACGTCCTCTTCATCCACTTGGAGTTCTTCGGCGAACCGCCGGATGACTTCATCCGGATCCTGGGTGAGAATGGAAGCCCGGTTAACATCCTCTTCCCCCGGGGCGATCAAATAACCATCGTCGTTAATATTGTTGATCAGATATTGCCCGATCGGCAATAAATGGTCTTCGAGAACCGCGGTCTCAATCTGCCATTCCAGATGGTCCAGGAGACTGACCTTCTGGGCGGTGTATTCCGCGAAATCGGTCTCCTCCTCCGGGGCCTCCCGCGTGCTGGCCACGCGCGTCAGGGGGGCTTCATTGCCATCGTAGATGGCATCCCAGTCCGTATCCACCTCGTCAAAATTGCTTTCCGAGAGGTCCTCGCTGGACTCAATGACGTCATCACGGGCTTGTTCGAAGTCCGATTCGTCGTTGGAATCGTTGTCTTTTGCGCTTTTTTCGTCGGATTCCGATGACGTCGCCGCGTCGGGTTCGGTACCGGTGGGATTGGCCTCATCCGCATCCCGCGTATCCAAGGCGTCACGCTCCGCATCCCCCGCCTCGTCCGCGCCGTCGCTGGGATCGGACTCGGTAACGTTGAGTTCCAGAAAGGGATTCTCGAGCATTTCCTGCTCGGCCATCTGTTCGAGTTCCATGGAATTCATCTGTAGCAACTGGATCGATTGCTGCATCTGCGGCGTCATGATCAGACGTTGTGTCTGTTTCATGGATTGCGAGATGGACAGACCCATTCCGTACTGCTGCGCCATGGAAAGCCATTCCTTCAAAACAAGAGGTGTATGGATATATTTATCGAAAAATGGAGACTGGCACACTTGTCGAAACAAGGCAACCCTCAAATGGCATGTTTTTGGTTAAGCCTCCAAGAAGAGAACCAAAATACTGTCAAATCCGGCCCTCCGTCACACCGGATGGGGAATAGGATGAGGCGCGAAATCATGACATGTAAATTATTATGAATCAATATGGTTATATCTTAAAGGAGCGCGCCGATGACGGGCTTTTTCCTTCGGGCCTTGACGGCGCTGGGAACTCTGGTGTTGAATCACCGCAAGTTGTCACAATTCTATTTGAGGATAACGGTTTTATGGAAAAGCGCGTGACGGGCAAGGCGTGGCTCTTCGGTGATGACATCAACACCGATGTCATCTTCCCTGGAAAGTACACCTATTCTCTCTCCGATCCCATCGAAATGGCCAAACATGCCATGGAGGACGCGGATCCGACCTTCGCCGCCGGTGTGGCCGCCGGCGATGTGGTGGTGGCGGGCAAGAATTTCGGCTGTGGCTCCTCACGTGAACAGGCCGCCACCTGCCTGAAAGCCGCCGGCGTGGGCGCCGTAATCGCCAAGTCTTTTTCCCGTATCTACTTCCGGAACGCCATTAATCTGGGACTGCCCATCGTGCAGTGTCCTGAACTGGTCGAGCACGTTCAAGCCGGCGATGTCGTGACGGTGGACTTTGCAAAGGGCGTCATTGAACATGGCGCCGAAGCCTATGCCTTCCCGCCCCTGCCTGATTCAGTCATGGCCATACTGGAAGCGGGCGGTCTGGCCGAATCTGTTCGGCGCTCTCTCGAAATCAAAGGATCGGAACCACCCCATGAGCATTGAAACGACGGAAACGTACCTGGTCACGGGCGCGCAGGGGATGTTGGGGGCCGCCGTAATGAAGCGCCTGGAGGCTTTGGGGCTGAAAGCGACGGGCGCCGATTTGTCGGATGCGGATTTGACGCGACTGGAAGCGGGGCGGCGATTGTTCGATCGCGTTCGTCCGACGCAGGTGATTCACTGCGCCGCCTATACCAATGTGGACGGAGCGGAATCCAACGTGGCGACCTGCGAGGCCGCGAATGTGCGGGCGCCGGAGAATGTGGCCCATCTCTGTCAGGAATTTGACGCTTCGATGCAGTTGATCAGCACGGATTTCGTCTTTGGCGGGGGTCAACAGGGCCGCCCGTGCAAACCAGACGACCCTGTGGGCCCGCTGGGCGTTTACGCTCGAACCAAGTATGAAGGGGAACAGGCCGTGGCGGCTGTTTTCGATCACTGGCAAATCATTCGTACAGCATGGCTTTTCGGTCCCGGAAAACATAATTTTGTGCTGGCCATTCTGAAACGCCTGCGAACAGGGGAACCCCTGCGCGTGGTGAGCGATCAGATCGGTTCGCCCACCTACACCCTGCACCTGGCCGAACGCCTGATCGCGCTGGGGCAAAGCGGAAAGCCAGGCATCTATCACTGCGCCAACGCGGGGCAGTGCAGTTGGTATGCCTTCGCGCGACACATCGCCAGCGGCAGCGGGTATGACCCGGACTCGATAGCAGCCATTCAGACCGCCGACTGGCCATCGCCGGCGCCCCGTCCCTCATGGTCCGTGCTGGATTGTTCAAAGACTTTTGAGCAACCCGGCGTGACACCCATGCCGGAATGGACGGAAGCCCTGGCCCATTATCTGGCCCATCCGGCACTCTAATCCGCAGATCCAATGACTCACGGAACGGAATATGACGCGTCTTTCCATGCCCGAATCGCTGAAGAATGCCATCCGTTCCCGGGAAACGCGGCGCAGGGGGGCGAGTCCACCGGCTCTGGTCGGGATGGGCTTGATCGCGGGCGCGGTGGGATGGTGGCTGGCCATGTTCGCCTTAAACCACTACGCGATTGACGATACGTTTATCCATTTGCGATTTGCGGAAAATCTGGCCGCTGGGAAGGGATTTCGCTTCTGGCCGGCCGATCCGCCGATCTATGCCTGTACGAGTCCCCTGTGGGTAATGCTGCTGGCGGCGGGACGCTGGATCGGGCTGTGGGCCGGAAGTGATCCGGCGTGGGCGCGACTGATGTCGGCGACGGCGGGACTGGCCGGACTGGTCGCCTTGTATGTGATCGGCCGCCGGGCCTTTGGTGGGCCACTGGCGTTGGCCCCGCCCCTGATTCTGGCTGCGAATCCCTGGTGGATTCGCTGGAGCGCTTCGGGCATGGAGGCGACGGCGGGCGCCTTCTTTACCCTCATGGCGGTATGGTCGGCAATGACGCCGGACGAGCGGAACGGATGGCGGGCCTGGCGGACGGGGCTGTGGTGCGCCCTGGGCTGCTTGACACGCCCCGAACTGATTCTCGTTCCGTTCCTGATTGGTTTGGCGTTCCCAGGCGATCGGGAAGAAATGGGCTTTTTCGCCCGACGACGCCGGCGAGCGGCAGGTGTCTGGACGCCAGTAGCCCTCATCGGTGGCTGCTGGATGGTCTTCGCGTGGTTTCATTTCGGCTCCTGGACGCCGACGGCGGTGGAGGCCAAGGTTCGTGACGCCGCCTGGCTCCCTTATGTTTGGGAACAGGGAACCACACTGGGCAAAATCGCGCTGCTGAGTGACGCGCCGCTGATTGTCGCGGGACTGGCCTGGGCCTGGATTGCTTTTATGCGACGAAAGAGACAGGACGCCGCTCCGGACGCTCCCCCCTCCACCGGGTTCTTTGGCTCGGGCCTGGGGGCCTTTATCGCAATGTGGCTGCCAGCCTTGCCGCTTTTCATTCTCATGGGACGCGGACCCATTCAAAGCCGATATCTGATGCCCATCTGGCCGTGGGTCACGCTGATCGGCGTGTGGGCGACCTATCGTCTGGCCCTCTGGGCGAACGGTTTTCGAGCGACTCATCCCAAACCGGTTTTTGCCGTGTTGCTCATCGGTCTGACGCTGCCGTTTGTGTATCCGCTCACAACGGGCGCCGCCATTGTCTGGCCCCACATGCGGGATGTGTCCGCCAATCTGGCCGTCTATCGCGCGGTGGCCGAATGTCTGCGAACGCAGACGCCGCCGGATGCTTTGATTGCGGTCCATGAAATCGGTATTTTCGGCTGCGACGGCGAACGGCGGTTGCTGGATTTGGGCGGGCTGGTTTCGCCGGAAGTCAACCGGCGTCCGGATCGCGGACACGAAACGCCACTGACGGTTTCGACGGAGTTCCTGATGGAACAAGGGGCGACGCATTATCTGGACCCCCATGGCCGTGTGCGGGACTATGTGGGTGGACCGGATGACGATGGCTCAATCGCCTTTCGGGAAATCGGGGCGTGGACGTTCCAGGGCGGCACCGCCCTGCGCGATCGCCAAACCTATACACGCCGACTTTATGAATTGATCGATCAATAGCCGTAAGGAGACCTTTTATGGCAACACAACGGATTGTGACTGTCATCCCGGCCCGCTACGCCTCGACGCGTTTCCCGGGCAAGCCGTTGCATCCCATTGCCGGAAAACCTTTGATTCAGTGGGTCTATGAACACGCGCGGGCCGTTTCAATCATCAATGAGGTCTTTGTAGCCACCGACGATACGCGCATTTACAATGCGGTCCTGGCCTTCGGCGGTCGGGCCGTCATGACATCCGATCGAGCAAGGTCGGGATCGGATCGCATTGCCGAGGCCGTCACGGACATGGATTGTGACATTATCGTCAACCTCCAGGGGGACGAGCCATTGATGCGGCCCGAGACCATCGAACGGGCCTTGCGCGAACTGCTGGAGGATCCGTATTGTCAGGTCGCCACGGCGTGTGTGGAAATTCGTTTGCGCAGCGACTTCGAATCCCCCCATAATGTAAAAGTCGTTTTCGACCGCAACAACGACGCGCTGTACTTTTCCCGTTCCCCCATCCCCAGTCCGATTCGAAGACCGGACGAGGACTTGAAGGACGGATGTCTCCTGGGGTATAAACACCTCGGAATGTATGTCTATCGCAAGCCGGCGTTGATGATGTTTTCACATTTGCCCATGGGGCGCTGGGAGGATATCGAGAAACTTGAGCAACTGCGATATATTGAAAACGGCGAACGAATTCGGGTCGTCGTGACAAAACACGATTCGCCGGGCGTGGACACGCCGGAAGAAGTCGAGCCCGTTGAAACGCTGTTGCGGGCTTGGCGCGATACCGGGCAATAACCGGTCAGGGCAGGAACGAAACGAAATGACATTGAAAATCGGAGTCATGGCCTCGGGCAGTGGATCGAATTTCCAGTCGATCCTCGACGCGATCACGTCGGGCGAACTGGACGCCGAAGTGGTCATGGTCCTCTCGAACAACAGCCGCGCCGGCGCCTTGGAACGGGCACGGCGCGCCAATCTGTCCTGGCGCCATTTGTCGAGCGCGACCCATCCCGATCCGGTCGATCTGGATAGGGCGATTCGCGACACCATGCGCGACGGGGGCGCCGAAATCATCTGTCTGGCCGGATACATGAAAAAAATCGGCGACCGGACGTTGGCCGCTTTCCCGGGACGCATCCTCAACATCCATCCCGCCCTGTTACCCAAACACGGCGGACCGGGCTGTTATGGAATTCACGTCCATGAAAAGGTGTTGGCGGCTGGCGACACCATGACCGGCGCGACCGTGCATATCATTGACAATCAGTATGATCAGGGGCGAATTCTGGATCAGACCACTGTGCCGGTGGAACCGAACGACACACCCGAAACATTGCAGCAACGGGTTCTTAAACAGGAACATGTATTGTATCCGCGTGTTTTGCGCCGGATTGTGAGCGGCACGATTCGCCTGACCCCGTAGGGGCGGGCGGCGTGAACACCGCTGCGCAATCACGCGACAGATCGAAATACATCAGTTTATTGCAAGGATGGTACTGCGTCATGATTCCATTTTTTCGCGCCATGCGTCCGGAAGGCCCCGAATCAATATCTTTTATGTGGCGCTTCCTGTCACTCACCGGAATCGTCCTCCTGTGCGCCGGTCTTTCCGCAGAGGCGATGACACTGATCCAGGACGGTTCGGCCAAGGCTTCCATTGTCGTCCCGGAGCGACCGCACCCCAAAATCAAACAGGCCGCTGAAGAACTCCAGCGATATCTCGAAAAAATATCCGGCGCGAAGATGCCCATCGTCACGGAGGATCAGGCGCCGAAAGAAGGCCCCCTGGTCGTGGTGGGCGCCGGACGGCTGACCCAGGAGATGAAGATTGATGTTCCATCCGGTTTGACCCACGCCCGGCGGGAGGAAGGCTTTGTATTGGTCTGTCGGGGCAATCGGCTGGTCCTGGCCGGCAACAATGACGGTCCCTATCACGGAACGGAATATGCCGTTTATGAATTCCTCAATCGGCTGGGGGTTCGCTGGTTCATGCCCGGCGATTTCGGTGAGATCGTCCCTCAGACAAAAACCATCGAATTCGATGACGTCACCCTTGAAGAGCGACCGGATTTCATTCTGCGAAACTGGAACCATGACTCGCCCCTGGAAGGGCGGGAAAACATCTGGAAGATTCGCAACAAGATGAATCCGGTCAATCTCTTCGAAGCGCCCCAGGAAGGCTCGGCGGCTGCCTGGATGCCAAAGGACACGGCCAGTAAAAATCCGGAATGGCTGGCCACACGCCGAAGCGGCAGCCGCAACAACCGCTACCCGAATCTGACGAATCCCCGAACGCGCGAGGTCTTTGTGCAGTATGCCTTGGAGTACTTCCGCCGCAATCCGGCGGCCAACTCCCTGGCCTTTGCGCCTGGACCCAGCATGAGCCGGGACTGGAGCGCGCCGAACGAAGGCTTTCTCAGCCCCTTGGGGCGACGCGGCTTTGCCGAAGAAATCAGCGTCACGGAAGAATGGATCGCCTTTGCCAGCGACGTCACCCGACAGGTCCGTCAGCAGCACCCGGACATTTATCTCTGCACGAGCGGCTATGGCAATCGCGACCGTCCGCCTCAGGGCGTGGAAATCGACGATCACCTGGTCATTATGTACGCGCCCATCTGGAGTTGCAATCTCCACGCCTATGACACCGAGTCATGCTGGCACGGTCAGCGCGCGTATCAGTCGATCCGCCAATGGCTGGAGCGGACGCCCAATGTGGCGATAGTCAACTATAACTACCGGATGATCACGACCGGCCTGACCCCCTTGCCCGAGATCGAACGCTTGCGGCGCAATATTCCTCTGCTCAAAGAACTCGGCGTGATGGGATTTGTGGACGAAACACGCTGCGCGTGGGCCGAATCCGGCATCGCCAGCCGCTATCTGTGGGCCCGGCTCGAATGGGATGCGGACTTGGATGTGGACGCCTTGCTGGCCGATTTCTACGAACAATGGTACGGCCCGGCCCGGGATGGGGCGCGCGCCTTCTGGGACGCCCTGGACGCGGCGGGATACAATGCCCCGGTCCATATTCACGACGACCGCATGATCCTCAGAACCCTTTACACCGACGAACTCATGCAGACCCTGGACGAGGAACTGAAAAAAGCGGAAGCGGCCATCCAGAACGATCCTCGCCAGCCCCATGTCCAGGCTGACCGATTGATCTATGAACACCTTCAACGGTATCTGAACGCCCGGGACGCCGAAGCCCAGGCAGACTATCATAAAGCCGCCGAACAGTATGAAGCCATGTTCGATCTGCGCCAGCGTCTGCATGAAATCAATGAATTCTTTATCTGGCCGGAAAAACACAACGTCTCGGCGTCAGGGGTCTGGTATAACAGCATCGCTCAACGGATAGAACGGGCCCGACAACTCGCCAAAAAAATGGACGGCTCCGACGGCGACCTGGTCGTTCGGCTGCCGGCCGAATGCCAATACCGTCCCGATCCGCGGGGCGACGGACTCTATGAGGAATGGTATCGCCCTGACAGCCCCGCCGCAGGCTGGGCGCCCATCGAATCAACCCGCCCCTTTTATCTCCATGGCGAACAGGACAAACAGGGCTACCCCTATATGGGCGTGATCTGGTACAAGTTCTCCGTTCAGATTCCCGAAGGCGCTCCCCAACGCCCGGCGAAACTCTATGCGGATCATGTGGAAACGGAAGCCTGGGTGTGGGTGAACGGTCAATATATCGGGCACAGACCCTATCAGGAAGCCTGGATGACGACGTGTCAGGTGGAATTTGATCTTGGCGCTGTCCAACCGGGTGAAACGATCGATGTCACGATCCGGGTGGACACCGGCGACAACGCCGCTCAGCAGGCCGCGGGTCTCCAATCGCGTCCGTTTATATGGGCGCCGAAATAGCGCGTTCAAGCGCTCGACAACGATACCTTTCCCCCAAACACGTCTTTCGCGCCCCGGCCGAAAGGCCAAGGGGGTAAGATATGCTCGAGCGAATCCACCCCAAGGAGTTCAAAATGCCTGTCCGATCATCTATCCGAATCTGCCGCGTGGTTATGTTAGGCGCTCTCCCCCTGCTTTTCCTCAGCCTGGCCCAGGCCGAGACGTCCCCTTGGGCCATACTCGAAAAACAATTTCGAGAAATGCCCATGGAAGCGCGCCGGCAAACCGGTCCCCTTTTCTGGCTCCATGGCGATGAGAACGAGACGCCCGAACGCTTGAAAATGTATCTGGAAAAAGTCGCGGAAGGCCATAACGGAACCTTCTGCGCCGAATCGCGCCCCCACAGTGACTGGCTGGGGCCCCGCTGGTTTGATGATCTGGCCATCTGTCTTCAGGCCGCCAAAGATAATGACCTCAAAATGTGGATTTTCGATGAAAAGTGGTGGCCCAGTCAGACCCTGGGCGGGGAGGTTCCCGAAAGGTACGGGGCCAAAAAACTCACCACCGATCGGACGGATCTGGCCGGTCCCGCGGTGTATGAAACGACACTCGATCAACCGGAACGGCTGGTAGCGCTCATCGCCGCTCGGATCGACGGCGAGGCCCTCGTGGGCGACAGTCTGACCGACCTGAGCGGCCACCTGGAAAACGGGCGTCTGCGCTGGACGGCGCCGGAGGGGCAATGGGCTGTGATTCGCTTCGACTGGACGCTGGCGCCAGCGGCGGGACAGGGTGGCGATCTGACCGTGGACGGCGCGAGCCAGGATTGCGTGGACTGGTTTATCGAAACCGTTTACCAGCCCCACTACGATCGCTTCAAAGACGATTTCGGCAAGACTATCGTCGGCTTCTTCTATGACGAACCCGAGACCCGAGGGGACTGGGGAACGGAAGTCCCCAAGGTCCTGTCGGAACGGGGGATTGACTATCACAAAGCCCTGGTGGCCTGGAAATTCAAACTCGCCGGCGACGATGGGGCCTCTTATCGCTATCAATACGCCGACGCCTTCTTCGAGGCCTGGGGGCGCGTCATGTATGGCTCCATGCTCAAGTGGTGCGAAGAGCGCGGCGTGGCCTCCATCGGCCACTTCATGGAACACGACGGCCTCTATCTGAAACATGGTCTGGGCGCAGGGGATCTGTTCAAAATGCAGAAATACAATTCCATGGGCGGCATTGATCTTGTGGTCCATCAAATGTATCCCGGACAGGAACCCGCCCAGACACGCGGAACGTATCACCTGCCGAAAATCGCCAGTTCCATCTCCCACGCCTATAACAAAAAAGATCACCTGGCCATGTGCGAAATCTTCGGAGGCTATGACCAGCGTCTCACCTATCCGGTTATGAAATGGCTCACGGATCAGCATCAGGTCCGCGGGTTGAATTTCATGATCACTCACTCCTTCAATCCCAAGGCGCCCAATGACACGGACTACCCGCCGTATTTTTACAATGACGGCCTCGAGCCGCGCTGGCCACTCTATCGCGTCTGGGCCGATTATACCAATCGCCTCAGCCTGCTGCTGACCGGCGGGCGCCATGTCTGCCCCGTCGCCATTCTCTATCCCGGCGCGAGCGCCTACGCCGGCCAGGTCGTCACCCCCGAAGACATCACCTACCTGTTTCAACGCAACCTCTACGATACGGACTGGGTTCCTTATGAAGTGATCGAATCCGGGGCCATCACCGGAGACACTCCCCGGCGGGTCGCTCTGGCCATTCATGAGGAAGCATATCGCATCCTCGTCGTGCCACCGATCGAGACCATGCCCTATACGACGCTGGCAAAAGTCAAGGCGTTCCTGGAAGCTGGCGGCGTGGTCATCGGCTTCGCGGCGCCTCCCACCCGTTCGGCCACGCCCGGCAAGACGGCCGACGACATGAAGGCTCTGGTCGAATCCATCTGGGGAACGACAGCGCCGAACCTCCTGCCACGCCACCCCAAAGGGATGGAAGGCGTTTCCTTTCTGCTCCCTCCCTCAACCGATCGCGAACAACTACATGAAATTCTCAGCCACAAGGCGTTACGACTGGATCGGGATATCGAGGGCGCCCTCACAAACACCTCGCCCCAACGCCCGGAGCACAATCTGCGCGCATTGCGCCGGGTCAAAGAAGGCAAGCACGTCATTTTCCTCGTCAACGAGGATCATCAAAATCCAACGGGCCCGACCCGGTTCGCCATCAACACGCGCTCCATCACGGGCCCCGTGGCCCCGGTTCTCTGGGATGCCATGCGCAACGAACGCCTTCGGCCCGATTCCAATTGGAAACAGGGCTGCTGGTGCTATGTCGATCTGGATCTGGCGCCCATGCAAAGTCTGTTCATCGTGCTGGAACCACTGGCGGACCGAACCGCCCAATCCGACGCGCTTCAGGCGACGCAGCGTCTCATTCCGTTGGGCGAGAAACCCGTGAAGGCTCTGCCCATCGTCCGGCTCAACGATCCAAAGAAAAAGGAATCCGCCTCGGTCCCCCTCCGTCTGGACAATTGCAAATGGATCTGGCATCCCGAAGCAACCGCCGGCGGAGACGCGCCAGCGGGGACGCGTTATTTCCGAAAGACCATCGCCCCCGCCTTCCTCAAAGAACATCTCGCCACTTTCCCCGTCAAAACACAGGGGATTCTCAGCGCCGACAACGCCTTTGTTCTTTATGCGAATGGCAAGGAAATCGGCCGCAACAACCCGGGAATCGATTCCTGGCGACACGCCAAACCCTTCGAATGGGTCGCTTCCGAAATCAACTGGACCCAACCCGTTACCCTGGCTATCAAGGCCACCAACGCCACTGACAAGCCCAGCCCGGCGGGCCTGATTGGTCGCCTCCGCGTCACCAATGCCGAAGGCGATTTCGTTGACATTCCCATCGACGCCACATGGACCGTCTCCACCGCCGGCCCCGATGGTTGGCTCCTGCCCGACTTTGACGACAGCGACTGGCCCAAAGCCCAGGCCCTGGTCTCGCATGGCCAGAGCCCCTGGGGTGTTGTGGACCGACCGGCCCAGACCATTGCCCCGGCCGATCCGTTCATCGGAACCGTTACGGTTCCCGATGGGCTTGACCGGACAACCATGCGCGCCTACCTGGTCCTGGACGCGACGGATGAAGGGTATGCGGTTACGATCAACGGCCAACACGCCGGAGGCCTCATCGGCGCCCCCTGGCGCCTGCCGCTGGATGACACACTCAAGCAAGGCAAAAATCAGGTTCGAATCGAACCCTATGCGCCACAGAGCGCGCAAATCGTCTTTTACCCCCAAGAAACGATGAATCCATGATCGAGCCGAAGGACCTCCAAGCGTTGCTTGGCGATTTGGAGTCGTCCCGCGTTGAGCGAACCACTTCAACAAAGGACATCGAAAAATTCAGTCAGGCCATCTGTGCTTTCGCCAATGATATGGACGGAAGCGGGAAACCAGGCTATCTGGTCGTTGGCGTGAAGGACGGAGGCGATCCGGCCGAAGATTTTTGTGTCACCGACAAACTACTCAAAGACTTGAGCGCAATACGCGACAGCGGAAGCATTCTTCCCATTCCAACCCTGTCTGTGGAAAAGGCAATACTTTCCAACGGCGAGGTTGTCGTGGTCGAAGTGCAGCCATCCGATTCGCCGCCTGTTCGGTACAGAGGACAGACCTGGATTCGCGTGGGTCCCCGAAAATCCATTGCGAGTGAACAGGACGAGCGGATTCTGGTCGAGCGGAGGCGGTCCTTAAGTAAAACCTTCGACCTGCGCCCCTGTTATGATTGCTCCGCAGACAATCTTGCATTGGATTTATATACGCTGAGTTATCGCAATCAAGCCATCTCCCGTGATGTCATCGAAGCCAATCATCGCGATCTCCTCCCTCAGATGGAGACCCTGGGGCTCTACGACACAAAAAACAACTGCGCCACACACGCCGGCGTCTTATTGCTTGCCACCGAAAACCTCAATTGGCTGCCGGGCGCCTATCTTCAGTTCGTTCGCTATGATGGACCGAATGTCTATGACACGATCCGTGATGAACGACAATTCAGGGGCGATCTGACCACCCTGCTTCGTGAGATCGACGCGTTCCTGAAGCACTTGTTCCCTTCGCGGCCGGTTGCCGTCTCCACCCTGCGTGATGAACACAAAACACCCTATCCGGTCTGGGCCATTCGGGAATTTCTGATGAATGCCTTCATGCATCGTGACTACGAATACAATGCCCCCATTCGCTTCTACTGGTTTTCCGATCGTATCGAGATCCAAAATCCGGGTGGTTTGTGTGGCTCCCTCACGAAAGAACTCTTCCCGAATCAAAGCGATTATCGCAATCCCAAGATTGCGGAAATCATGAAAAACCTGGGCTATGTCGAACGATTCGGACATGGGATCCTTCGGGCTCAAAAAAGCCTGGCGGATAATGGCAATCCCCTGGCGGAATTTGACCTGACACAACGCGCGTTTTTCCTCGTTACCATTCGGGAGTCCCCGATATGAAAACCATCACCTTCTTCAACAACAAGAGCCGCGTCGGCAAAACCACCCTCGTCTATCACGTCGCCTGGATGTATGCTGAACTTGGCGTGCGAGTCCTGATTGTCGATCTCGATCCCCAGTCCAATCTGACGCGTATGTCCCTCACGGAGGAACGACTCGCGCAATTATGGCCCGACGGCCCTCACAAGGATTCAATTGCCGGTTGCCTCCATCCCATCCTCAAAAGCACGGGAGATATCCACTTAACCCACATCGAATCCATCAGCGCCTGCTTGGGATTGATCGTCGGCGATCTGGAACTGTCGTATTTTGAAGACACTCTTTCCGAATCGTGGAGCAAATGCCTGGACGGCAACGAAAGAGCCTTTCGCGCCACGACGGCTTTCTATCGAATAATGGATCAAGCCGTTAAATTGAACGACTATCAGGTGGTCCTCATGGATATCGGTCCCAATCTCGGCCCCATCAATCGGGCGGCCCTGATCGCTTCCGACCACATCATTTTCCCTCTGTCGCCGGGACTGTTCTCCCTGCAAGATTTAAAAAAACTGGGGCCTACCTTACGCGACTGGCGTAACGCATGGGAAAAAAGACTCAACAATAAACCGGAGGAATTGGAGATCCCGTTGCCCGAAGGGCGCATGGAACCAGCAGGATATGTGCTCATGCAACAGAGTGGATCCACAGATCGATCGGTCAAAACATTTCAGAAATGGGAGGATCAGGTTCCTGAAGTGTATGCCAACAATGTTTTGGGATCAGACACGCCGCCATCAATGGGAGCCATCGATCCCAATCGTATCGGACTCATCAAAAACTACATGAGTCTGATGCCCATGGCTCAGGAGGCCTTAAAGCCCATTTTTCATCTCAAGCCAGCCGATGGCGCGATTGGAGCCCATGCCCAGGCTGTCGAAAAATGCTACACCGACTTTAAAACTCTCACAGAAGCCATTGATCGACGAACCGTGAATGGCTTGTCACTGCAAGTCGCGCGGTGAAACAGCCCCCATTTTTCAAAGCACAAAAAACGATGAATTCTCCCAATCCAAAAAAGACTTCTAACGACCCCCGCCAATCGTTGCCTTCCGTTTCCGTTCTTCTGGAGCGGGAGGAGGCGCAGGGATTGATGGCGCAGTTTGCCCGGCCGCCCGTTCTGGACGCGATTCGGGAGACACTGGAAGCGCTTCGGCGCCGGATCGAAGCGGGCGATGCGCCCGCGCCGCCCCCGGTGGATATCATCATGGCCGAGGTCCGTGAGCGCCTCACAGCAGGCGACCGGGACCGAATCCGCTATGCTATCAACGCCACCGGGATTCTGCTCCATACGGGGCTGGGGCGCGCCCCGCTGGCGCCCGCCGCCACTCAAGCCCTGGGACGCCTGGCCGGTTGCGCCAACATGCAGATTGATCTGGCCACCGGCTTGCGCGGCAAACGCAGCGCCACCACCGAGGCCCTGCTCTGTCGGCTGACCGGCGCCGAGGCGGCCCTTGTCGTCAACAACAACGCCGGCGCCACCCTGCTGGTCCTCGCCGCCTTGTGCGAGGGACGCGAAGTGGTGGTCTCCCGCGGGCAACTCATCGAAATCGGCGGCTCCTATCGCCTGCCCGATTGCATCACCCGCAGCGGCGCGCGCATGATCGAAGTCGGCACAACCAACAAAACCCATCTGCGAGACTACGCCCAGGCCATCGGTCCCGAAACAGCCGCCCTCCTCCGTGTCAATCCCAGCAACTACCGGATTGTGGGCTTTTCCAAGGAAGTCTCCATCCGCGAACTGACGACCCTGAAACAGGACCACCCCGACCTCCTGGTTCTGGATGACCTCGGCTGCGGCGCGCTGGTTCCCATGGAGCGGTACGGTCTGCCGGCAGAGCCAACGGTCCCCGACTCCATCACCGCCGGCGCCGACCTGGCCTTCTTCAGTGGTGACAAGCTCATCGGCGGCCCTCAGGCTGGAATCCTTGTCGGGCGGCGCGATCTGATCGAGCAAATCCGCAAGCACCCGTTGACCCGGATGCTCCGCATCTGCAAACTCACGGACATGGCATTACAGGAAACCTTGCGCCTCTTCCTCACCCCCGAGACGTTGCCCGAGACCAACCACGTCTATCGGATGCTCACCGTCTCCCTGAACGACCTGCGCCAGCGGGCCGAATCCATCCGGGAAGCCGCGCTGGCTCGCGCGGAAAATCTGGAAATGGAAATCGTCTCCATCGAAAGCGCCATGGGAGGCGGATCCATGCCGGCCACCTCCATCCCATCCATTGGCTTAGCCGTGTCCTCCGGCGCCCTGCGCCCCGAAATGCTGAGCCACCGTTTGCGCGATCGCGAAACCCCGGTCATTGCCCGCATCGAATCGGATGCAGTCATCCTGGATATGCGCACCCTCCTTCCCGGCGAAGAATCCGAACTCATTGAAGCGCTCGTGACGCTTACCCCGCCAAAGGAATCCATGCCATGACCATCGATCGCCAACGCCGCAAGGCCGTCATGAGTCGTTCTATGCGTCTGGGCCACTGTGTTTGCAATCCGAAAAATCCCTGCCCCTGTCCGATCTTCATCGAACACAATATCTGCCCGTGCGCTGGCGAAAAACAGGCGCCCCCCTCTGGTCCCGTGGCCCTGACCCGGCATGTGCGAAAGGCCGGTTGCGCGTCCAAAATCTCACAATCTGATCTCAAGCGCATCCTGGGCGCCTTGCCCGTCTCGGACGATCCCAACATCCTCGTCGGCGCGGCCGCTGGAGATGACGCGGGGGTGTATCAAATCGACGCCACGACCGCCCTCGTCCAGACGGTAGATGTCTTCACGCCTTGCGTGGATGACGCCAGGCAATTTGGCCAAATCGCCGCCGCCAATTCCGTCTCGGATGTCTATGCCATGGGGGGACGGCCCCTGTCTGCTTTGTCTATTATTGGTTTTCCGATCGACACACTCGATGGCGCCGTCATGGAGGCCATGCTGCGCGGCGGCATCGAAAAAATGGCGGAGGCGGGCTGTCCCGTTATTGGCGGTCACAGCATCAATGATGAAGAAATCAAACTCGGATTCGCCGTCACGGGGCTGATTCACCCCGACCGCGTTACGCGCCGTTCCCAGTCCCGGGACGGCGATGTTCTGGTCCTGACCAAACCTCTGGGCACGGGAATGTTGTGCTTTGCTGCGCAGCTCGGTCGGCTTGCCCCTGCCGCTCTGGAAGACGTGGGCGCCGCCATGGCCACGCTGAATCGCGACGCGGCGGAATTGATGACGGCCCATGGCGCCCATGCCTGCACCGATGTGACCGGATTCGGACTGGCGGGCCATCTGGCCGAGATGGCCCGCGAAAGCGACCTGACTGCCGAAATTGAGATGGAGGCGCTCCCCGTATTTTCCGCCGTCCGCGACTGCATTGATCAAGGCGTCCTGTCCGGCGCCATTGAACGCAATCAGGAGTACGCCCAAGCCTGGGTCACACTACAACCCCCCGAAGCGACCTCGGCCGACGTCGCCATTCTCTATGATCCCCAAACCTCCGGGGGGCTGCTGGTGGCCCTGCCTCCCAATGAGGCCGGCGCCTATGTCAATGCCATGCGCGAGCGGGGCCATTCAGCGACATCCGTCATTGGCCGGATGCGCTCGCCGGATTCCGATACCACAGCCAGAAGAATTATCGTCACCGGATTGCGACTGCAAAACTATCACGGCGCCGCGGGCGGACTCCGCTCCGCAACCGCAGCGTCGAAACCCTCCAGTCTTCAAAATAAATCCGCACGCGGGACACAAACAATGCGAAACGAAAACACAGAGCCCAACACCCTGAGCCCGCTGGCCAATCCGATCAGTGACGCTCCTTGTTGCGACGGGCAGACCAGCTGCTGCGCCTCGGCGCCGGACAGCCGCCCCCCCACAGCCGCCAATAATGAACGTCCTACCTTGGATCTGTTTATGGACTTCATGAAAGCGGCCAACACACCCGGCGCCATCGACGCCACTCATAAACGCCTCATGGCGATTGCCCTTTCCGTGGCGACGCGGTGCAAACCCTGTCTGAAAACGCATCTCAAAGCCGCCCGCGACCGCAATATCGATCCGGCCGCCATTGAAGAGGCCATCCAACTCGCCCTGGTCTTCAGCGGCGGGCCGGCCCTGATGCTGGTTCGAGAGGTCCATGACGAATTGGCCGAGGCGGCGTCGCAAGAGTAAATTCTTGCGCCCAAAACGGGTCGTCGTCCGCGCGCGCGCCATCCCACCGCGAATCCCCGGGTTTGTTTCGACCGTTCACTTGAGGAGTCGGAATCATGCTGATGTATTTTCTGTTGCTATCCATACCCTTGGCGGGATTCTTGTTTTATGTCTGGCGGCTGGTTGATCACCGAGCGGATCGTATGGCCATCCGTCGGCTTCTGGCTCGACAGCCGGCGCTGCCGGCGCGTTTCGATCCCGCAATGATCGCAGATCTGCCGGAACCCGCCCGCCGTTACTTTCTCTACACGATTGAGCCGGGGGCGCCGCTCTATCGGGTCGCCCAAATCAACATGACCGGTCAGTTTGGATTGGGAACGAAAGCCGACCCCGGCTATTTCGACATGACAGCCACTCAAATCCTGGCCTTACCGGCCGGATTTATCTGGAAGATGC
>JADFCT010000231.1 GCA_017161665.1 Candidatus Sumerlaeota bacterium | reverse complement strand
TCTGCGCGACCTCTGCAAGTTTGGCTTTGCCTTCTTCAATTTTGTTTTCCAAGACCTCGATCTTCTTGTTCGTTTTCAGTTGCGCGTCTGCACTCGCACCCGATGCCTTGGCTTTAATCTTATCGACCTCGGCTTGCCACTCCGCCAACTCAGCCTGTCTCTTCTGCCGGAACAGTTTCTTGTCATTCATGTCATGATCCTTTCCGCTTGAGGTTTGATTTCGCGCTCTTTTTTGCGCGAAGCGCCGTCAACAGATCCAAAAAAAATCCATCCACGACGGCTGGAAGGAGGAAAACAATCGCGAATCGTGTCCCCGTCCACCCGAGAAACCTGCGCTTCGACGGGAGACCGATTCGGCACATCCATGACCGTCAGCGCGACGGCCACCTCCCGCCTCCATTCCAGTTTCAGCGTTTTTCAAGGGCTACCATTTTTTTCATCAAATTGTGTCCACCCTTCAGCCTTCCAGATCAACGTATGTCTTCTGTCGGGATAAGTCAATAGGAATCCTGATCCCAAGGGTATTCTTCGCGGCGGGCCTGGAATCCAGCGCCCTCCGTAAAACGTCTCGCCTTCATTGAATTCCGGGAAATGGGTGGACGGTAGCCATGGAACCTTGATGGGCAAAGGCCCCTGCGCGAGCGACAGGCGATGATGCCCGGGCCCCGTCATCGCAATTCGTGAAGGATCGAAAGATCGGGATTCATTCAATGGTCTTGACAATAAGTCCAGCGGTTTGTAGGATCCGAAAGTTATGAAAAATGCGCATCTAAAACATTTTGCATTTGGCGAAAGCCCAATCCTGCAACACCGTATTGGCGGCGCGCTCTGATGGTTTTGCCAGCCCCGTGCATGGGAGAAGACACCATGAAGCATGAAGATGCTGAGGTCGATTTTGTTCGACAGGCGGAGAAAATCCGTACTCGGCTGATCAATTATGCCCCGGCGCATACCGTGGATGAACTATTGACCAAGGCGCTGGATGAAATCAGCGATCTGGTCGACAGCCCCATTGCGTTTTTCCATTTTGTGGAAGCCGACCAGAAAACCCTTTCTCTCCAGCAATGGTCCACCCGCACCCTCACGGATTTCTGCCAAGCGGAAGGCAAGGGGCAGCATTACCCCATCGAGCAGGCCGGCGTTTGGGCGGATTGCCTGAGACAGAGAAAACCGATCATTCACAATGACTATGCGTCATTGGCGAATCGGCAGGGACTGCCCGAGGGCCACGTCGCGCTCATTCGCGAATTGGTCGTTCCCATCATGCGTAAGGATAAGGTGGTTGCCACTGTGGGCGTGGGCAACAAGCCAACCGACTATACCGAAAAGGATGTGGAAGTGGTCGCCCGCCTTTCTGACGTGGCCTGGGAGGTTATTCAACGCCGAAAAACGGAAAATGCATTAATCGACTCCGAGAAACGCTACCGGAGGCTTTTTGAATCCGCCAAAGACGGCATCCTGATCCTGGATGCTGAGACCGGCTTGTTGGTGGACGCCAATCCTTTCCTCACAGACTTGCTCGGCTATCGTCATGAAGACCTTTGCGGAAAATTCCTCTGGGAGATTGGGGCCTTCAAAGATGTCGCATCGTCCAAGGAGGCTTTCGAGGATCTGAAAGCAGAGGAGTATATCCGTTACGACCATTTGCCCCTGCAAACCGATAACGGACGGCTCGTCGATGTGGAGTTTGTCAGCAATGTATACCTGGTGGATCACACCAAGGTCATCCAATGCAATATACGCGACATCAGCGACCGGATACGGGCCGATGCCGAACGCGAGCGATTGCTTTCGGCGATCAATCAAGCCGACGAAATGGTCCTCATCACCGACGCGAATGGAACGATCCATTACGTCAACCCTGCCTTTGAAAGGGTGACGGGGTATACACGCCAGGAGGCAATCGGCCAAAACCCGCGTATGCTCAAAAGCGGCCAACAGGACGATGCTTTTTACCGGAAAATGTGGGAAACCATATCCAATGGCAAGGCCTTTCGCAGCCGCATGATCAATAAGCGTAAGGATGGAATCTTCTTCACCGAGGAGATGACGATTTCTCCGGTTCGCGATCCTTCGGGCCAAATCGCCAATTATGTCGCTGTTAAGCGCGACATCACGGAAGAACTGCGGCTGGCGGCTCAACTCCAGCAGGCGCAGAAGATGGAATCAATCGGGCGATTGGCGGGCGGAGTCGCCCACGATTTCAACAATATGCTCGGTGTCATTATCGGTTATACGGACATGGCTATTAACCGATTGGGGCCCGCCGAATCGCAGCAACGCGCCGACTTGGAAGAAGTCCTGAAGGCCGCCCATCGTTCGGCGGAAATCACCCGGCAATTGCTGGCCTTTGCCCGCAAACAAACCATCACCCCCAAGGTGCTGGATCTGAACGAGACCGTTGAGGGTATGCTCAAAATGCTCCATCGCCTGATCGGCGAAGACATTGATCTGGTTTGGCAGCCCAAGGCGAAACTCTGGCGGGTCAAAATAGACCCGGGCCAGATCGATCAGATCATGGCCAATCTCTGCATCAATGCCCGCGACGCCATAACCGGCGTCGGCAAATTGATCATTGAGACAGGCAATGTGACCTTCGACGCGGCGTATTGCGCAGACCACGACGGGTTCATCCCCGGCACATTCGTTATGCTGGCCGTCAGCGACGATGGATGCGGCATGGACAAAGAAACAATCCAAAATGTCTTCGAGCCGTTCTTCACCACAAAGAGTACGGACAAAGGCACCGGCCTGGGTTTGGCTACCGTCTTTGGTATCGTCAAACAGAATAATGGCTTCATAAACGTCTACAGCGAACCCGGAGAAGGGACGACTTTCAAGGTCTATCTGCGTCAGCACATGGGCGAAGCCCTGGTGGAAAGAGCCGAAACGCCGGCGGAAATCCCCTCGGGTCACGGGGAAACCGTGCTCCTCGTGGAAGACGAACCTTCGATCATAAATATGGTCAGGGCAATGTTGAAAAAACTGGGATACCAGTCCATAGCCACAGGGTCACCCAACAAGGCTCTGCAACTTGCCGAGAGCCATGCGGAGACAATCGATCTGCTGATCAGCGACGTGATCATGCCAGAAATGAATGGCAAAGAGTTGGCTGAGCAGATCCAAGCCTTACGCCCCCAGATCAAAACGCTTTTCATTTCCGGCTACACCGCCGATGTCATCTCCCTTCGCGGCGTACTCCCCAAGGAAGCGAACTTCCTTCAGAAGCCCTTTTCCACAAGCGAATTGGCCATCAAAATCCGCGAAGTGCTGGATAAATCGTTGGCGCTCGCCGAAGGCGCTCGGAAACAATAAATTCCCTTTCGTCGAATCCCCCAATGGGGGCGGCGGTATTCGTGACACTGCGCGCCATTTGTGGATAACGTACAGCCATCGACGCCGCTTGGATTGTTTCAATTATCCGTGAAGTAATCGGAATCCAGTCGCTTGATTTCGTACACGGCTTCCGTGGCGACACCGACACCGAAATCGATCATATATTGGGCCAGCTGAGACCCTTCGATCAGAATAATCTTGCTGTCAATGTGCGCCACGAAGTCCTTTGCGGTGTCGCAAAAGCGCGAAGTCGTTATGAAGATCCCTTTACGCGCCCGCTTGCCTTGAAGGGCGCCCGCGAATTTCTGAATTTCGGGTCGGGAAACCGGATCTTCCCATTTTTTGGCCTGAATGTAAATGATATCCAGCCCCAGACGATCCTCCTTGATGATCCCGTCAATGCCTTCATCACCGCTCCGCCCGATGGCTTGTCCGGCGTCCTTGCGGGAACCGCCGTATCCCATCTTGACAAGCACCTCGACGACAACCTTCTCGAAGAAAAACGGCGAAGCGGCTTTCAATTGCGTGATGATCTCGCTCGCAAGATTATCACGCAGCGTTTGATAGGCTTCTTCGAGTTGCTCGGCCGGCGTCTTGCTCTCCTGCTCCTCAGTCTCCGTCGTGTTCGTTTGCGAGCGGCTCTCATCTTTCTTTTGGCTGGCGGTCCTATACTCGGGGAACTGGCGAAGGAAGCGTAAGTGGATCGCTGGGTGATTCTTTTTGAGGACATCCTGTCCACGCGGTGTGATCTTAAAGACGCCACGCTGTGTGTTTTCCAACAATCCGGCCATCTTCATATGTGTCCGCGCCCAGGCGACACGATTGTCGAACACACACTGCTGACCGCTTGGCAGCATTTTCTTCTGCTCGTCCTCGGAAAGTCCAAACAGAACGGCCAGCTCACTGAGCGCTTCGCGGTTGGTGTGCTCGTTCCCATCGGCGCAGAACTTCAACAACGGCAGCATCACACTCTGAAAATCGGGAATCGCCATCGGCGTCGCCTTTCACGAAAATCCTCATAATCCGTCAATCGTAGCCAAAGTCAAGTGTTGTTTGCCATCTCATTCCGCCGGTTGCGGCTCGCGCCGATGCGCGTCCGGGCGAGACGCCCGTGCTCCCCCGGCGTCAGCGCCGGCATGGTTGCGTTGCCCCTCCCTAATCCGTCAGATCCACCGGGGGCGGGTGATCTTTGGAGGCGATGATGGCCTCGGCGGCGACGGCGATGAGGACGACGGCGCCACCGAGGAGCGTGCGCGTCGCGGGGACTTCGCCCAACAGAAAGAAGGCGAAGACCGTTCCATAAACGGGCAGACACGTGGCGATGACCCCGGCGGTCTTGGCGCTGAGATTTTTCATGCTCAGGGTGTACAGGGTATGGGGCAGGGCCGTAAACACGGCGCCGAGGACCAACATCTTGGCGAAGGCCCCGCCGGTCAGTCTCGGATCGTCCATCGGGATAAATGGCGTCAGGACCAGAAAGGCGATGGCCGTCTGCCACATCATGAGTGTGGCGCCGGAATAATGGCGGATGGCCCGACGGCTGAACAGGTTGCGCAAAGTAAAGAAAACACCCGACAACACGCCCCACAACACGCCGCGGGTCATCGGTCCGTCCAGACGATATTCCGGCATCAGAATCAGCAGCCCCACGAAGACGGCCAGGGCCGTCCAGAGATCGGCCATGCGAAAGCGCTCACCAAACACAAAGGGCTCCAGGATCGCCGTCATGACCGGATAGGTGTGAAGGGACAGAATGCCGATGGCGACAGTGGACAGCTGAATGGAATGGAAAAAGGTCCCCCAATGGCCTGCCAGACACAGGCCGAGCATCAGGATATGGGGGAGGTCGCGGCGACGGTGGATCTGATAGTCGGTCTGGGTCCAGCGCAGATAAATCCACAAGGTTATGGCCGCGAAACCGGAGCGAATGGCCGTTATGGGCAGGGCCGGCAGGTCAATCAGTTTCGCGAACTGAACCGTAATCCCCCACATCAAGACGGCGATGTTGAGAAAAAGCAGACTTTCGTGTCGGGGTTTCATGGGCGCGTCGCAATCCGGTACAAGAATCGCTCCACAGTCTAGGGGATGCGGCCGCTGGAGCGCAAGGGCGCAAGAACAGCCCGGGGGGGCTGTGGGCTGCGCTGGCATCAGGGAATTGATTGAGCCGGGGACGCTCTACCCTCGGCCGGCAGCCCCATTGGACGTCAAAAACCGCCTGAAGGGGGGCTTGACACCATCCGCCTCAGAGCGGGATGATCCGGGCGGCGCGGTTGGTTGCCCCATTTCGATACAAATGCCTCCATGCTTCCAGCGCCAGCCACCCCCATACTACGCGGACGGTTTCCTCATGGCTATGACTCCCAAGATGCGACGGCGCTTCCTCGTCATCCTCTTCATGTTCCTTCTGGTGTTCGGGATTATTGTCCTGACCGGCGATTTCCAGAAGAATTTCAAAGAAATTCAGGGATTTCAATGGCAATACCTGCCCCTGGCGCTGGGGCTGGTGCTGGTCAATTTCACGTTGCGCGAGCTGAAATGGGACTTTTTCCGCCGCCGCGCCGGCGTGGAGGCGCCCCGTCTGGCCAGCTTCCTGATCTTCTTCAGCGGCTACAGCATGTGCGTGTCGCCCGGGCGCATTGGCGAATTGATCAAGCC